>JALUMJ010000017.1:0-13916 GCA_027040375.1 Campylobacteraceae bacterium | reverse complement strand
TCATTTGCCTTTTTTATAGCACCATTCATTCCAAATTTTGCATCAGTCAAAACAAGCTTGGCTCCAAATCCTCCAAGAAGTTTTCTTCGCTCTATACTCATGGAGCTTGGCATCGTTAGTATAAGTTTTAACCCATAACTAGCACATACCATCGCAAGTCCTATTCCAGTATTTCCACTTGTTGGTTCTATTATGGTAGTTTCTTTATTTATCTTTCCATCTTCTAAAGCTCTATCTATCATATTAAGGGCAATTCTATCTTTTACAGAATGCGAAGGATTTAAAAATTCACATTTCCCCAAAATTGTTGCGCCAGTCTCATCCGAAATCTTATTTAGCTTAACTAAGGGTGTGTTTCCAACTAATTCTCTTACATTTTTTGCGTACATGTTATGATCCTTTATATACTATATGTCATCTGGTTGTTAAGCATTTGCTCATAGTTTTGTATATATGAGATAGGCTTATCAAATATATGTGTTAATTTTTTGTCAAACTCCGAAAACAAGAGATTAAACACTGCGCTTTTTGTTCCATCTTTTACAGTGCAAATCTCTCCATCAAGTACTATTATCACATCTTTTATCAAAGTCTCTCTTTGGTTATCATTAAACACATAACCACCTCTTGCGCCTCTGATACTTTTAATCAAATTTGCTTTTTTTAACTCTATAAATATCTGCTCAAGATAACTCTGAGGGATACTCGTACTCTTAGAGATATCTTTTAATTGGATCGGCTTGAGACTATCCTTTTGCTTATATAACTCATAAATAGCCATCAATCCATATACACTTTTTTTAGTCAAAAGTGACATTTTCTATCCTAGCGCCTTGTTTAAATCTTCGATCAAATCATCTGCATTTTCCAAACCAATACTTAGCCTTATAGAGCCAGGATTTACACCTACTTTTTCAAGTTCCTCTATCGGCACTTGGTTATGAGTTGTACTAGCAGGATGAGTGATGATTGACTTGGAATCACCAATATTTACAACAACTGAAAATATCTCTGTGCTATCTAGTATATTTTTTGCAGTTTCAAAATCTTCTACTTCAAAATTCAAAAGACCAGAACTCATACCATCTTTAAAATATTTTTTAACCAAATGGTTTTGAGAATCATCTTCCAATCCTGGATAAGTAACGCTCTTTACTTTTGGATGAGATTTTAAGAATTTTGCAACTTTATATGCATTTTTTGAGTGCTCTTTTATCCTTACATGTAGGGTTTCTAAACCTTGTATAAAAAGCCAAGAATTAAAAGGAGATGGAGTAGCACCAAAGTCTCTCATAAATGTTAATCTAGCTCTTAAGGTAAAGATAGGAAAAGGTAAATCCGCATAAATAAGACCATGATAACTCTCATCAGGCTCATTAAAATCAGGGTATCTTGCATTTCCTATAAGCTTTTCATTTAGCCCAACTCTTTGGATTAACACTCCTCCAAGAGCCGTTCCTTGTCCATTTATATATTTACTTGTGCTATGCACGACCACATCTATGCCATGATTAAGAGGTTGAAATAAAATAGGAGTAGCGACAGTATTATCACAAATCGTTACAACACCATGTCTGTTTGCAATTTCTACAATTTTATCGATATTTGGAATCGCAACTTGGGGATTTGAAAGTGATTCAAAAAATACAAGTTTAGTATTTTCATCTATCAAGTTTTCCAAATCATCCGCACTACTGCTATCAAAATTTTTACATGTAATTCCAAATCTTTTTAAAGTGTGAGTAGTCAGGGTTGTTGTTCCGCCATAAACTTTACTTGATACTATTATATTATCACCCGCACTTGCAAGGTTAAGTATAGAAAACAGTACGGCCGAATGTCCACTAGCAGTTGCAAGTGCAGCTTCGCCATTTTCAACTGCAGCAATTCTTGTTTCAAATATATCTGTTGTTGGATTATTTAGTCTTGTGTATATTGGCCCTAACTCTTTTAGGGCAAAGAGATTTGCAGCTTTATCAGCTGAGCCAAAATCATAAGCAGTTGTTTGATAGATTGGAACTGACATTGTCCCAAAATCATTTTTATCATATCCAGCATGTAGAGCTTGTGTTTCTTGTGTCACATCATTTCCTTTGATAGGGCAGGGTAGCCCAAAATTTTTGATTGACGAATTATATGGTAAATTATTTTTATTGTCAAGTAATCATATAAGTTTAGTATGGTATAAAATATCAAATTAATTTTTTAAAAAAAATAAATATTTTGTTTGTTAGTAGAGCCGAAATTGGTTAAATATTTGTTAGTTATAATACATATTATTATATGTATTATAATATGTATAGTCTGATATATAGAGCTTTAAGTCACTGATAAATAAGAACTAACGCGTTAGTAAATATATAAATAATAAATATATGTTTCACAAAATATAGATAATTTAAGCAAAATATTGCCATCTAAAATGAAGAGCATAATATAAATAATTTTTTACATATAATTTAGTCATAAAATATGACGAAAAAAGAATCTTATTTTTTGATACTTATTTTTCTTTATGAAACTGTATGATATAATCACGCTTTAAAATAAAGGTTAATATAATGTTTACAAATGATGAAGATGATTTTTTAATGGGCTCTCCAAGGAGTAAATTTTTTGATATAGTTTACAACGCAAATAGGTCATTGGCTGAGCAGTCAATCGAAGGTGTTTTTGACAAATACTGTGCGATGGAATTGCTTTTAGAAGACTACATAAAAGATGAAAATGAATTGGAATACTTATTAAATGAGATTATTTTTAAGAGAACCGATGAAATGATTGAGCGAAAAAACTCTCTTTTTATTGCTGCAACTGGAGATGTTTTAACTCAGCATGAGTAAGATTTTACTTTTATCTTTTTTACTTTTTTGTGATTTTTCATATGCTAAAAATCAAAAACTTTGGGATTTTCAATATACTTTTAATCTCAAAAAAGATAAAATCGCAACTGTTATTATTAACAAAAATACAAAAGATAAAAAAGCAAAAAGCAAATATACTTTGAATTTTAGATGGACCCTTTATGCAAATAAAAATCTGATTTTACTCGCAAATTATATGGGCTATCCTCACCAATATGTTTTAACAAAACAGAGGTTGCATAATAGAGTGCAGATAAAACTCTTGGGAGATGATGGCTATAATGGCAGAACTTATGCTTTGATCGTTTTTTCAGATTTTGATAAAGATAAAAATATCGCAACAATGAATGTTTTTATAAAAGACCAGAAAAAAAGAATTGTTGTTGATTTCAAAGAACCAAATAAGTGAAGGAAATGAATTGTTAGAAAAAGTTGAAATTTTAATGATTGAGATGATTAGAACACTAAATGATGATTATATCATAGAGCTGTTCCGCAAAATCCCAAAAGGCAAAAGGTTAAGAGCAAAACTTGTATTGAAGATTGCAGGAGACAGCGAAGAAGCATATAAGTTAGCGGCAATCATAGAGTTGATTCATGCTGCTAGTTTGCTTCATGATGATGTTATAGATGATGCATTGACAAGAAGAGGCGAAGATTCTATAAATGCACTCTTTGGAAATAAAACTTCCATAATGCTCGGGGATATTCTCTACTCTACGGGTTATGCATTTTTAACATCATTTCCGCAAAATATATCTTACAAAATTTCAAATGCAGTCGCACTTTTATCTGTTGGTGAACTTCTTGATGTTGAACTTTCAAAAAAATTTAACGATAACGAATCAATATATATGGATATGATTTACAAAAAAACAGCTTCACTTATAGAGGCAGCTAGCGTAAGTGCTGCGATGCTTTGTGGTAAAGATATAAAAATTTATGAGACATATGGGAAAAATCTTGGTCTTGCATTTCAGATAATTGATGATGTTTTAGACATCACACAAGATAGTGAAAAATTGGGCAAACCTTCGATGCATGATTTCAAAGAAGGTAAAACAACACTTCCATATATGCACATGTATGGAAAGCTTGGCGTTAAAGATAAAACAAAATTACTTGGTTTGTTTAAAAAAGATTTAGATGAATCTGATAGAATTTGGATTAAAAATCATATGGGAGAGACTTTGAGTTTAGATTACTCTATAAATATGGCAAAAAAATTGGGTTTAGAAGCTTTGAGTGCCATAAGTGTTGAAAATAACAATAGCCTAAGTAAGATAATAAAAGAGATGATTGAGAGAGAATTTTAATGCATTATCTAACTCTTAGTTTTACTCACAAAAACACTGATATAGAGATTAGAGAAAAATTATCACTAGCAGACGCTGAAAAACGCTCACTATTTCAACAAAAATTAAATGATTTTGAACACACAAACGAATCAATAGTACTCTCTACATGTAACAGAGTTGAGATTATGTTAAGTGTTACAAATTGTGATAACACTATCAAACATGTATTTCTAGAACTATCCAAAATCTCTGGTGTCCCTAAAGATGATTTAGAGAGTAGAGGTGATATATATGAAGACAATAGTGCTATTCACCATCTTTTTTCAGTTATCTCTTCATTGGACAGTTTAGTTATCGGAGAAACTCAAATAGTTGGGCAGCTAAAAGATGCTTATAAATTTTCTTTTGAAAAAGGATTTTGCGAACAAAAACTAAGCCGTGCTATGCACCATGCTTTCAAATGCGCAGCGTCAGTAAGAAGCAATACAGATATATCTAAAAATTCCGTATCAATCTCTAGTGTTGCGGTTAGCAAAGCTAAAGATATATGTGGAAATCTTGGTGGATATACAGCTTTAATCATTGGTGCTGGCGAGATGGGAAGACTTGCAGCAAAACATTTGATTGCAAGTGGTGTCAATGTCATAATTTTAAACAGAAACATAGAGCGAGCACAAGCTTTAGCCAAAGAGCTAGGAGACATGGCAAGTGTCGCATCATATGAAAAAATGGATGAATATATAAATAGGTATAAAATCCTCTTTAGTGCAACGGGCGCACCTAACACAATCATAAAACAAGAGATGGTGCAAGAAAAAGAGTTTGAAAGACATTGGTTTGATATAGCAATTCCTAGAGACATAGAAGCTATAGAGATGAAAAATCTAAATATATACGCAGTAGATGACTTAAAAGAAGTTGTAAGTAAAAATGTAGCACAAAGAGAAGAGCAGGCCAAGATAGCTTACTCGATTATCTCCAAGTCAACTATGGAATTTTTCAAATGGCTTCAAACTCTTTGTATTGACCCAATCATAAAAGAGATGAGAGCAAAAGCGCAAAGTTGTTCGCTTCATGAGATAAAAAGGGCTATCAAAAAAGGATATATCGATAAATCACAAGAAAAAGAGATTTTACAGATCGTCCATCATGCTTTTAATGGCTTTTTACATACTCCAACGATAAAACTAAAAGAAGTAGCAGAAAAACCAGAATCTGATGTTATCGTACAAGCCGTGCAATACATCTTTGACATACACGAAGACCAAGCCAAAAAATTAAATATGTACAAATGTGAATACCAAATGGAAAATAATATGATGGGGAATAATTAAATGAGATTTTCTAAACTCTACGCACCAACAACAAAAGATGCACCAAAAGATGCTACGCTACCAAGTCACAAGTTTTTACTAAGAGGTGGATTTGTTACCCAAAGTGGAAGTGGCTTATATAGTTTTTTGCCACTAGGCAAAATCGTTCTTGATAAGATAAGAGATATAGTAAAAGAAGAGATGGATGAAGCTGGTGCCCAAGAGATTCAGATGGGCGTTGTAACAAATGCTGACTTATGGAAACAAAGCGGAAGATATGATGAGTTTGGAAAAGAGTTATTAAGGCTAAAAGATAGAAAAAACAATGAATTTGTTTTAGGGCCAACTCACGAAGAAGTAGTGGTAGATATAGTCAGAAACATAGTAAAAAGCTACAAACAGCTACCTTTGCACTTATATCAAATAACAACAAAATTTAGAGATGAAGCAAGACCACGATTTGGACTTTTAAGAGGTCGTGAATTTATCATGAAAGATGGATATAGTTTTCATGATTCAAAAGAATCACTAAAACAAGAATTTGATTTGATGGAAAGCACATACCGCAAGATATTTACAAGACTTGGACTTGATTTTAGAGCCGTCGAAGCCGATAGTGGAGCTATTGGTGGAAGTGGGAGTAAAGAGTTTATGGTTTTAGCCAACAATGGTGAGGATGATATAGCAGTGTGTGATAGTTGTGAATATGCAGCAAATATAGAAGCTGCCTCAAGGACAAAGAGAACCACGGATGTCGAGCCTCCTGAAGCTGAATTTGCAAAATTTTATACTCCAACACCTGTAAAAGACAGCATAAAGCATATAGCTGAATTTTTCAAGGTAGATGAGTTTTACACTATAAAATCAGTTATAAAAAAAGCAATATATAAAGATAGTGAAAAAATCATATCATTTTTTGTAAGAGGCTGCGATACTTTGCAAGAAACAAAAGCTTTAAATGCTTGTGGGGCATTAGAGTTAGTTGATGCAAGCGAAGATGAAGTAAGAGATGCTGGGTTTAACCCAGGATTTTGTGGACCTATTGGTCTTGATGAAGACGCAGAGTTTTATATAGACCACGAATTAAAAGAAGAAAAAAATCTAATATGCGGAGCGAATGAAGAAAACTACCATTTTGTTGGTGTTTCTATGTTTAATTTTAAAGATGCAAGATATAAAGACTTAGTAGCTGTAAATGCGGGCGATACTTGCCCAAAATGCAAAGGAAAACTAAGCATAACCAAAGGCATAGAAGTAGGTCACATCTTCCAGCTTGGTCAAAAGTATGCAAAAGCCATGGAAGCTCTATTTTTAGACAACAATGGAAAAGCACAGCCTTTTTATATGGGTTGTTATGGTATAGGAGTTAGTAGGCTAGTCGCTGTGATGATTGAGGCTAGTCATGATGAAAAAGGATGTATCTGGAACAAACAAACAGCACCTTATTTGCTTGATATCATCGTCTCCAACATAAAAGATGAAGAGCAAAACAATTTTGCAAATGAACTTTATGAAACATTAGACAAGAAAAAAGTTTTGATTGATGAGCGAAAAGAGAGATTTGGCTTTAAGATGAAAGATTTTGAACTTTTAGGTTTTCCTTATGCACTGATAATCGGCAAAAGTTTAAAAGACGGTTTTGTCGAATTGATAGAGAGAAAAACATTAGAAAAAACACAAATAAAAAAAGATGAGATTAAAGAAGTCCTAAAAGGGATATTGTCTTGATATATTTTATATTGTATATATTTTTAGAAGCAATGATTAGCACAAATATATCTTCAGCCATTGGTGGTTTTGCTACATTTGGTGAGATAATCATATCTGCTATGATTGGATTTAGCTTGATAGCAAATTTTAGATATACTTTTTTTGAGAGCTTAAGCGCACTAAACAACAGAACGATATCTATAGAAGAGTTTCAAAAATTAAATGCTTTTTCACTTCTTGGTGCAATTTTGCTGATATTGCCAGGGTTTTTTAGTGATTTTCTAGGATTACTGCTACAATTTAGCTTTTTTGCAACGCTATTTGCAAGAAATGTCTTACATGTAAACAAAAACGATGAATACAAAAATTTTAATAATAAAGGAATAGACGATGATGTCATTGATGTTGAAGTTATTGAGCATAATACTGATAAGTAATACACTTATTTATGCAAAAACTACGGAAGAAAAGGTAATTAGCTTTATAAACAAAGCTATAAAAACAGGTAATAGGTATAAATTTAATAAAGCAGAAATTATACATAAAGAGGCAGTTCCTTCAAATAAGAATTGGAATGCATATTTTCTAAAAATTGATTTGAGCCTCCCTAATAAAAATAAAAATATTTCTGTGAAAGATATTATTTTTTCTAATGGAAAACTCATCAGTAAAGATTTTATAAATATAAATAATGGTAGAAGTATAAAAGGTTCTTTTTCATTTCCTGCTACACCTGAGATGTATGACAAAACACATCTTCTTATCGGAAATGCAAATGCTAAAAATAAGTTAATTATATTTAGTGACCCGCAATGCCCATTTTGTATGGAATATGTTCCTGAACTTTTAGAGTGGATGAAAAAGCATACTAAGAATTTCGCTTTATACTATTATCATTTTCCATTATCAATTCATCCTACAAGCAAAAGCCTCGTAAAGGCTGAATTGGCTGCTGAAAAATTAGGAATTATGAGTGATTTTGATTTGAGCATGAAAGTTTATACAGAATTGTTTGATTTCAAAGACAATAGTGAAGCAAGTGTTCTAAAAGAGTTTAATAGGATTTTTAAAACAAAGCTGACTAAAAAGCAAATTAACACAAAAGATATACTCGATAGAATTAATGGAGATATTAGAGTTGCAAATAATTTAATGATACGAGGCACACCAACGCTATATGTAAACGGTAAAAAAGACCCTACAAGATCATTATATAAAAAATTGGCTAAAAAGCTAAAGTAAGCAAGGGAATATAAAGTGGATAGAACCGTTAAGTTATTAAAAGAACAAAATCTACTCAGAGTTATAGATGATGAAGTTGATATTGACTTAGAGATGGCTCATATCGCTTATATTGAAGTAAAAAAGGAAGATTCAAAGGCTTTACTTTTTACTAATCCCATAAGTAAAAAATTAGATAAAAAGTTTGATACACCAGTTTTGATGAATGTTTTTGGCTCTTACAAAGCTACTAGATTGATTTTTGAAAAAGAACCAGACGATATAGCTGCACAGATAGAAAAGCTCTTGCACTTAAAGCCTCCATCTGATTTTTTTGGAAAAATTGATATGTTTAAAGAGCTTTTTAGTCTTAAAAGTGTTTTTCCAAAAAGAGTTAAAACAGATGCTCCATGTCAAAAAGTAGTAAAAGAAGATATAAACTTATATGACTTTCCAATTTTGAAGACTTGGAGCGAAGATGGTGGACCATTCATCACTATGGGACAAGTATATACGCAAAGTTTAGATGGACAAAAACAAAATCTAGGAATGTATAGGCTTCAAGTTTATGATAAAAACAAACTTGGCATGCACTGGCAAATCCACAAAGATAGTGCGCATTTTTTCAGCGAATACAAAAAAGCAGGAGAAAAAATGCCTGTTAGCATCGCGATAGGTGGTGACCCACTTTATATATGGTGCGGACAAGCTCCTATGTCAAATGGTATGTTTGAACTATTACTTTATGGATTGATAAAAGACAAAAATGCACAATTAGTAAAATCAAAAACCAATCCTATATATGTGCCGATTGATAGCGATATAGTCATCGAAGGATGGGTTGATCCCGCAAATACACAGATTGAAGGTCCATTTGGCGACCATACTGGGTACTATACACTAAAAGAGCCATATCCTGTGATGGATGTCACATGTATAACCACAAAAAAGAATCCTATCTATCAAGCCACTGTTGTTGGGAAACCACCTTTGGAAGATAAATACATGGCTTGGGCTACTGAGAGGATATTTTTGCCGCTTTTAAAAACTACTGCTCCAGATTTGATTGATTATAAGATGCCTGAAAATGGTGTCTTTCATAACTTGATTCTGGCAAAAATGAAGACTTATTATCCAGGACATGCAAAGCAATTTATGCATGCTTTTTGGGGTGTAGGGCAGATGAGTTTTGTAAAACATGCATTTTTTGTAAACGAAGATGCACCTGAGCTTAAAAATTATGAAGACATAAGTGACTATATCTGCGATAGAGTAAGTGTTGAAAATATTTTGATAAGTGAAGGCGTGTGTGACGCACTAGACCATGCATCTCCAAACTCTTGCTATGGTGGTAAACTTGGGGTTGATTGCACAGTTGATAATGTTAGATATCCAAAAAAAGATATATTGAGCGATACAGAACTTTTTGATATGATTAGCTCCAAGGTTGACGATATAAAATCATTGCACCAATACAAAACTCACACTAAAACTCCTATATGCGTCTTTGGTGTAAAGAAAAAAAGAGCCATAAAAGAGCTTTACAAAGAGCTAAAGGGATTCAAAAAACATCTAAAACTTATGATTTTTGTCGATATTGATAAAAATGATATAACAAATCCATATATGCTTATTTGGCGTGTTGTAAACAATATAGATGCCAAAAGAGATATATTTTTACAAACTGAATTTATAGGAATTGATGCTACAAATAAAAGCGAAAAAGATGGCTACAAAAGAGAGTGGCCAGGAGATACTGATTGTGATAAAGAAGTATTGAAAAGCTTAATACAAAGAAATTTGATACCAAATGATAAGGAGTTATTAAAACACTATTATGTCTGATTATTCGTCGAATAAGCAGTGCAATATCTTAGGCAAAAAGATATGACACTGCTAATAATTTACGCTACACTTGCCGTTGGAGTTTCATTTTTATGCTCAATGCTTGAAGCGATACTGCTAACACTAAATATGTCGCATATAAATGTTGTCATAAAGTCAAATCCAACAGTTGGAAAGTCTTTGGAAAAGATAAAAAAAGATTTAAATATCTCCTTATCTTCCATCCTTATCTTAAATACGGTAGCAAATACGCTTGGAGCCGCTGGAGTTGGTGCGCAAGCTAGTATGCTTTTTGGAACACAGTATATGTTTTATGTTTCTGCAATTTTGACTTTAGTTATATTGTATGTCTCTGAAATCATTCCAAAAACCATAGGTGCTATGTATTATAAAGAGCTAGCTCTATTAGCTTCTTATATTATCAACTTTTTTATTTTTATAACTTATCCACTTATAATCATCTCTTTGTTTATAACAAAAAAGATATCAAAAGATGAAAATGCCAATATGATAACCAGAGAAGAGTTACTTGAAAGCACTTTGATAAGTGAAAATGAAGGTGTCATAGATGAAAAAGAGTCAGATTACATAGAAAATATACTAACTTTAAATAAAAGCAAGGTAAGTGAGATTTTAACACCAAGAAGCGTTATATTTGCGCTAGAAAAAAATCAGCTTATCAAAGATATTATAAAAAGACCAGGAATTAGAAAATTTTCAAGAGTTCCAATTTTTGAAGGAACTATAGACAATATAGTTGGCGTTATATTAAGCAAGCAAATCTTCGAAGAAGCCATAGAAAACCAAGAGATTAAGCTAGAAAATTTGATGCAACCGATATTTGCTATAAATGAAAATATACCAGTTTCTTATGCGCTAGATTTATTTATAAAAAGAAAAGAACATATGTTTTTAGTAACGGATAGCTATGGTCAAACAGAGGGAATCGTAACTCTTGAGGATGCTATAGAAACTCTTCTTGGAGTTGAGATTATGGATGAACTTGACACTACTGAAGACATGAGAAAACTTGCAAAAGATAACATGAAAAAGAAGCAAAAGACAAAAACAAAGCCATTTATAGTATGATTCTTTTTAGATATATTATATATTGCGACTTTTGGAGGATAAATGAGAATTTCGTATGGAAAAACATTGGAAAGTTTTATGAAACATTGTAGTGCATTAACATTTACCATTTTTAATACGGATAAAATTATTATCTCTTACCAAGCAAGGGACTATTAAATGACTGCTTTAATATCATTATTGCCTATATTTGGATTTGCGGCTATATTTAAGATTTATTTTAAAAAGAATGTTTCGGTTTCGATATTTTTCTCTATTACATTCATCATCACAACTTTATATATATTTGGAATGTTAGAATTTTTAAAAATAGGCTCATATCTATTGTTTTATGGTGGTATTGCCCTTGTAATCTATATGGGTCTGACTTTTAAAGATAAGCTTTTTCTTTCTATAAAATCTGTGCCATTTGTGTTGTTTGTATTTATGAGTACAGTGTACTTATTTTTTATGAAAGATGCTCAATTTTTCTTTTGGGATGAGTATTCGCATTGGGGTCAATTTATAAAGGATATGTATAATTTTAATAGCTTTTATGGTGTAAATACACATATTACTCACTCAATGTACCCTCCTGGAATATCTACTTGGGATTATTTTATTGTAAAAAATAGTTTTTTTAGTGATGGAAATATCTATTTTGCCTATTTTTTGCTTCTTTTCAGTTCCACTTTGATGATGTATGAAAAACTAACTTTTAAAGATCTTCATTGGATAGTGCTTGTTTTTGCTATACAAATGATTTTATATGCTGATTTTGGTCATTGGTTTAGTTGCATATATGTTGACCATGTTATAGGTGCAATGTTCGCTGGAGTTGTTCTTTCTTATTTGTCAGATAATTTTAAGAGTAAAGAACTGCTATTATTTGTTTTTCCACTTATTAGCATGGTTTTGGTAAAGGAGATTGGATTATATTTTGGGTTATCTTTTCTAGGCTTAGTTTTACTGCATGAGATTACTAAGTCTAAGTTAGACAATAAAAAAACACTATTGGTTAATATTAAACAGCATAATAAAACTATATTGATACTTTTTGTTTTATTTGTATCTACTGTGATGGCACTTAAAGTTTGGGATTATAGACAAGAATCATTAGGGGTACAAAAAGAGCATCAAACGATTTCAGGTGTAGTATCCAGTCTTCTCTCTAATAAAAAAGTTTTAGATGGTAAAACAGAAATAGAGGTAAAAAAAAGATTTTGGAAAGTTGTGAATGATCAACAACTCCATAAAGAAAAAGTTTCATTAAACTATAATGAATTTAGTTATGGGATAATGTCAAAATTTAAAAAGAGTATAAAACTTACCACAACAGGAAGTATGCTCTTCTTTGCATTGATGTTTCTTGCACTATTCTTTATGATAAAAAATAAAGCGACTCGAACAAGAGTTACATTGATTTATAGTTATATATTATTTGTAACAGTTGTCTATCTATTCATTTTATACTTTAGTTTTTTAGTGGCATTTGGAAACGATGCTTTAAGAATACCATCCTATGTTAGATATATGAATATGGGTATTTTACCGATGTATTTCATAGGTTTTGCACTTATGTTACCAATGTTTGCTAAAATGCAACAGATAGAGAGTAAAGACAATAGTAACAAAAACTTATTTTTTCTTGCTTTATCTATAGCGATGCTGTTAGGATTTATTACCAAGCCATATTTTAAACCATTATACTCTCAGCTAAACAATAGTTTTAGGACTATTTCAGATAAAATTACAAGACCGATAGTGAAGAGCATCGCCCCAAAATCGAAGTTATTTGTAATATTCCCAATTAGAAATAATGGAAGTTTAAACAATATTTTGAAGTATTCTCTTATACCTCTTGATGCAACTATTAGTAAATATGATTTTGAAAAAAAATCTTTTCAAGAGATGTTAAATATTTATAGTAAATATGAATATATTTGGTTTGTGCAGTTAGATAAGAATTTGGTTAATAAAAATAGAGTTTTTTTAAAAGGAAAAGCAAATAAGCAAGCATATAGTTTATATAAGATTGAAAAGTCAAAAAACAATATAAAAATATTGTCAGTATTATAAGTAAAATTTGTGAAAATTGACAAGCAGATAGTAAATTTTATAAAAGTTGGCATAGTTAATACACTGTTTTATTATGCAATTTATTCGAGTTTGATTTATATGAACTTTAACTATAAATTATCTGTATTGATAGCCACAACAATTGGTGTCTTATTTAGCTTTAAAACATTTGGTAAATTTGTTTTTAATAATAATGACAAAGCTTTAGTTTTTAAATTTATATTAATCTATATCTTATTATATGTTATAAATATTAGCATAATTTCGATTTTAAATAATTATGCTATTAACTTTTATATGTCTGGTTTAGTTGCGACATTATTGTGTGCTATGCTATCATTTGTATTAAATAAATTTTATGTGTTTAAAAAAAGATAAAGGGGAAAAATGAAAAAGATTGCAATACTAATCCCATGTTATAACGAAGAGCTAACGATAGCTAAGGTCGTTCAGGATTTTAATAGTGAACTTCCTAATGCAACAATCTATGTTTATGACAATAACTCACATGACAATAC
>JALUMJ010000016.1 GCA_027040375.1 Campylobacteraceae bacterium | reverse complement strand
CAATTTTTCTTGCTCAGTCGAGATGATTGTAAATGAGCCACCTTTAAAATCTATCGCTTTTAAATCATCGCCCTTTATGCCAAGAAGTGAACCTAAAAATCTAAACGGCGCAGTTACTATGCCAGTTATCATGTGTCCCACTGCACCCCAAACAACGCCACCATAGCTAAAATCAGGATTATTCATATCCCCCGCTACTGGTAAGTCTATGTCGATTTGGTTATTTGAATCTTTTAGCAAAGCTATTGCCAAGCCCAAAGGTAAGCTAAGGGCATCTTTACTCTTTACAGTATCTCCTAAGTCAAGAGTGTCTATATTTATCTTGTTTGAGCCCTTTAATGATGCATTTGAGATTTTATAATTTAAATCCATGGAGAGTTTTCCATGTTTAATTTTATATCCTAAAAATTTTCCAGAATATGGAGTAAGAGAGGTTAGGTCTATATTTTTAAACAGCACATTTATATTAGCTCTCTTTTTTATCTTAAAAGGAAGGATGACGCCCTCGATGTCAGCATAACCATATTTATCAATCTTTCCGTTAAACTTGACGATTGATGGAGTGGTTGAGCCAAAATCAAGCGTAGATATGTCCCCATTTAAATCATGTATCAAAGTTCGAAATGGGAAAGGCAAGCTATCGTCGCTATAATCAGTTGAGCCATTTGCTAGTTTTATCGGTCCAATTTTGATTTTTATAGGGTTTGATTTTGTTTTTGTTGTTTTATTTGATTTTTTAACCAAATTTGAAAAATTTGTTGTTCCATCTTTTTTCATATGAGCTACTATAAAAGGCTTATCCAATTTGATATTTTTGATGACAAGTGACATCGGTTTTGTTTTAAACTTTATGCCGTTTACCATCAAATCATCCCAAGCTAACAATTTTTTACCAGCGTTGGTGTCTATCTGTAGTTTTTTCACATAAGTTGAAGCTGATAAATTTATATATGGTTTGTTTTGAAGATTTACAAATACATTTGCCTTGATATTGAGATTTGCTTTTTTGATTTTAAAATTAACAAAAGGAGTTAAGTAATTTTCAAAATCAGCTACCTGAATATTTGCAAGATTTACTTTCACTTTAGCACTTAACGGCAATTGTTTTGCACTTCCTGCTATCTTAATCTTCGAGCTCTTGTTTAAAACCAAACCAAGTTTGTACTCTATCTTAGCCTTTTTGTTTGATGAAATATTGCTTACATGTAAGGATAGTTTTGAAATCTTGGTTTTTGCAGGAACTTTTAGTTGTTGATTATCAAAATATACATGTGCGTCATCTAAACTAGCATTTTTTAAGATATATTTCCAAGGTTTAGATGAGGTGGCATTTTGTTCTGGCTTTGATGGTTTTGATTTTATATTAAATGCTTTTTCAAGATTTATAACACCATCTTTTGAAAGTTTAGCATATAAGTTTGCTCCCTTAATCTTAAAACTATCTATAAAAATAGTTTGTTTTGGCCAATACAAATTAAAATCATTCAAAGAGATATTTTTTGTATTTATCAAAGTTTTTCCAGATTTTTTATCATTTAAATCTATATTTGTTAATGTTAATTTCGCATTATTGATTTTGACTTCTATTTTTTTAGACATATCAATCTGATAAGGCAAGGTCAATGAAAGCGAACCTTGTTTTAAGCTAGCGCCGATATCGGGAAGTGCATATTTGTAAAGCTTTGGTAAATCCAACTTTTTGATGCTAATTTTCCCATATAATTTCAAAGGAGATATGCTCATACCACCCTTCCAAATAAACTCACTCTTGCCATCAATCAGAGTTTTAAATGTATAGGCATTCAATTTGTCTTTATTAGTACTTATATCGTGAGCTGTAAAATTATATGGTTCTAGGTTTATTGTGAAGTTTTTGTTGTTTCTTGTGTCTTTTACTAAAATTTCCCCATTTTTTATATTCATATGTCTTAGTAATATACTTGGCAAAGAAGACTTTTTAGTTGTTTTTGTTTCAGCTTTTTTTATGCTTTGAGGCGTAATATTTAAGAGGTTTAAATTCCCATCTTGGTTGATAGTTGCATATAATTTAGCAGAATCTAGCGAAATATCATTAAATATAAAAGTTTTAGTCAAAATTCCAAAAAATGTATAATCCACATAGAATTCTTTTAATTCAAATGCAGTTTTTTGATTTTGGTCTTTAAGCGTTATATCTCTTAGCGTTAATTCATAAGTATATGGATTAAAACTTGTTTTTCCAAGAGCAAGATTGATGCCTATTTTGTCTTTTAATATTGGGGGAATTTTATTTGTTATAAACCAAGGAATTATAACAAAGCCAACAAGAGTGTAGGCAATAATTGAAAATATAAGCCAAAATTTAAAACTTTTTATATATTTCATATTAACTCCAAAACAATTTACTAAATTATACTATAATTTTAAAACCATACAGTATAAGGAAACATAAAAATTGCTAGTTCATATTTGTTGTTCAGTTGATAGTCACTTTTTTTTACAAAAATTATCTTGTCTTTATCCTGATGAAAAACTTATTGGGTATTTTTACGACCCAAATATTCACCCATATAGTGAGTATAAACTTCGCTTGATGGATGTCCAAAGAAGTTGCGATAAGTTAGGCATAGAGTTACTAGAGGGAGAGTATGATTATGAGGGTTGGATAGAAGCTGTTAGAGGATTAGAAAGTGAGCCTGAAAAAGGCAAAAGGTGCACTATTTGTTTTGATAACAGGTTAGTAAAAACTGCTCTAAAAGCACGAGAAATTGGTCAAAAAAAGATAACAACAACACTACTAACAAGTCCAAAAAAATCTATAGAACAATTAAGAGAAAATGCAAAGGAAGTCCAAGAAAAATACGGCATAGAAGTTCTCACGCCAGATTTTAGAAAAAGTGGTGGCACAAGCGAACAGTTTGCACTCGCAAAAAAAGATATGCTTTATCATCAAAATTATTGTGGATGTTTGTTTGCACTAGAAGCTCAAAGAGAAGGACAAGATAGGTTAAAAGATGAGTTGATGTCACCAATCACAAAACAGATACTTCCATCGTCTATAGAGGAGCGAATAAAACTTTATGAAGAAGTAAATAGATGTGAAAAAGAGGATATAAAATTTAGATTAAGAAGAGAAAAATTTTTAAATTATAGGATTTTAAGGGCATTTATAAAAGAACACAAAGGCACAGTAATCCCAAGTTATTTTATCTCTTATTCTAAACTATCAAGAGAATACACCAAGGGGAAAATAGAATTTATAGAAGACGATATTGGATATTTTAATAAAGAAGAGATTATCATTTTGGATATAAAAAAGTTAAATTTGCTTCTTGATTCTTCATATAAAAGTATCAATAAAATGATGCAAAATCCTCCAACATTTAAAGAAGAGGTTAGGCTGCGTTCGCTTTTATCAAATTCAGTGTTACCATCGCTATTTCCAATCATAATCTTGGACAAATTAGAAGAAAAAAAATATGAAATCTTTTTAAATTCACATGTGTATATGGATGTTAGGGAAAATTTAGCAAAAATAGGATAAAATAAACTAAAATAACATAAGACTTTTTAACTTTCTATTTCTTAGAGGCAAATCCTCCCTGCGGTCTGAGCCTCACAAAATAGAAAGTTAAAAGTTTTATGTTTTGTAAAAGGCAATAATTTGATAATAGATGTAGTAGAAATTCAAAAAATTTTACCTCATAGGCCACCTTTTTTATTGGTTGATAGAATTACTGATTTAAAATCTGGTGAGTTTATTGAGGGGTTTAAAAATGTAACGATTCAAGAACCAGTTTTTGGTGGTCATTTTCCAGGACATCCTATATATCCAGGTGTTATGATTATAGAAGGCATGGCACAAGCTGGTGGAATCTTGGCATTTAAAAGCATGGATGAAGAGGGGCAAGAGGATAGCAAAGATAAAGTTGTTTACTTTATGAGCATAGATAAAGCAAAATTTAGAGCACCTGTTAGACCAGGAGATAGACTTGTTTATAAGCTTAGCGTGATAAAACACAGAGGAAATATCTGGGTTTTGGATGGAAAAGCTTTTGTTGATGATAAGCTAGTGGCACAGGCTGAACTAAAAGCCATGATAGTTGATAAGTAAGATAAAAATGTCAAATATCCATAAAAGTGCTGTTATAGAAGATGGCGCAAAGATAGGAGCAAATGTAAAAATTGCTGCAAATGCACATATATCTTCGAAAGCTGTTTTGAAGGACGGTGTAGAAGTTATGCAAGGAGCGGG
>JALUMJ010000015.1 GCA_027040375.1 Campylobacteraceae bacterium | reverse complement strand
ATGTTTAGAGCAAATGCGATTTATGAAGGAGAATACCTTCTTGGAACCTCTATAGCAAGACCTTTGATAGCAAAAAGACAAGCTGAGATAGCAGCACTTACTGGGGCTGATTCAGTCAGTCATGGGGCTACTGGAAAAGGAAATGACCAAGTTAGATTTGAGCTTGGATATCTTGGTATAAATTCAGATTTGACCATCATCGCACCTTGGAGAGAATGGGATTTGAATTCTCGTGAAAAATTGATGTCTTATGCACAAAAACACAACATCAAGATAGAGAAAAAAGGAAATAAATCACCATATTCTATGGATGCAAATTTACTTCATATATCTTATGAAGGATTGATTTTAGAAGATCCAGATGCTAAGCCAGAAGATGACATGTGGAGATGGACAAAAAGTCCACAAGAAGCACCTGATAGAGTAGAAACCATAGAGTTAGAGTATGAAAAAGGTGACCCTGTTGCACTAAACGGAGTAAGACTAAGTCCAGCTAAAATGCTTGAAACTCTAAACGAAATAGGCGGTAAAAATGGAATCGGCAGAATCGATATAGTAGAAAATCGTTTTGTTGGCATGAAGAGTCGAGGTTGTTATGAAACTCCTGGTGGAACCATCATGTTAAAGGCTCATCGTGCGATTGAGAGTATCTCGCTTGATAGAGAAGCGGCACATTTTAAAGATGAATTGATGCCAAGATATGCCACAACTATATATAATGGCTTTTGGTTTTCACCTGAACGAGAAATGATGCAAGCGGCTATTGATAAATCGCAAGAAAATGTTAATGGAACTGTAAGACTTGAGCTTTACAAAGGAAATATAAGCGTCATTGGTAGAAGTTCAGAAAAAAACAATCTTTTTAATGCTGAATTTTGTACTTTTGAAGAAGATGAAGTTTATAATCAAAAAGACGCGGAAGGTTTTATAAAATTAAATGCCCTAAGATTTATAATCAGTGGCAAAAATAAAAAATTCTATGGAGATGTATAGTTGAAAGAGTTGATTGGAAAAGTGTTTGAATCTTCTTTTGCTAGTGATGAAGATTTGCAAAAATTATTGAAACTTAGAGATGAAAAGAAATTTGATTTTAAGTTGATAGACATAAGAGAGATTTACGAATACAGTGACCAAAGTATAGATGGTGCCGACTTGCTTTATCCAACTACTTTATTTCATAAGTATGTGGACGAGCTGGGTAAAATCAAAGATGAACATATCGTGTTATATTGTAGAACTGGCAGTAGAACAGGACAGGTTTTAGGGATTCTAAAGAGAATGGGATATGAGCATGTAGCGCATTTGGGCATGGGAATTATGTCTTATTCTGGAAAGACAAGTAAAAATGCAAAATTACCAAAAAATATATAGGAGCATAAAATGAAAGTATTATTGATAAAAGATGTAAAGTCACTAGGTAAAAAAGGCGAAATTAAAGAAGTAAAAGATGGCTATGGAAAAAACTTTTTAATCGGAAAAGGTTTTGCCCTGCATGCTACAAATGAAGTGATGAAAAAGTATGAAGCTGAGCAAAAAAGAAAAGCTAAACAAGATGCAAGTGAACTTGCTAGACTGAAAGATATCGAGAAAAAATTAGCAGATTTGAAACTAGTTATAAAAAGAAAATTAGGCGCAAATGGCAGTCTTTTTGGAGCTGTAACAAAAGATGAAATTGCTAACGAATTAGCAACCGAGTTTAATATAGAAATTGATAAAAAAACCATAGAGATAGACAAGGCGATAAAGATGACAGGTGATTTTGATATATCAATAAAACTAGGACACGGAATTCACGCTAAATTAAATGTTGAGATAGTTGGAGAATAGATATGTTTAAAGCAACAACTATACTAGCTTGTAAAGGCAAGGACAAAGCCGTTATCGGTGGTGATGGTCAAGTTACATTTGGCGATAGTGTGCTTAAAAATAATGCTACAAAAATCAGAAAATTATATAATGGAAAGATATTGGCTGGTTTTGCAGGAAGTACAGCTGATGCTTTTAATCTTTTTGATATGTTTGAGGGAATCTTGGGGCAAAAAAAAGGTGATTTGTATAAATCAGTCATAGAATTCTCAAAAGAGTGGAGAAAAGATAAGATGCTTCGCCGCCTTGAAGCCATGATGATAGTACTTGATACTAAACATATATTTATATTAAGTGGCAATGGAGATGTAGTAGAGCCAGAAGATGAGAAAATAGCCGCTATTGGAAGTGGTGGGAATTTTGCTATCTCAGCTGCTCGTGCATTGGATAGGCACTCAAGCTTAGATGAG
The DNA here is from genome assembly GCA_027040375.1 of Campylobacteraceae bacterium. GTDB lineage: Bacteria > Campylobacterota > Campylobacteria > Campylobacterales > Sulfurospirillaceae > JAADIZ01. The sequence continues at coordinate 1,965 of JALUMJ010000015.1, read as the reverse complement.
GAAACTTTAGTAAAAGAGAGTTTAAAGATTGCAAGTGAGCTTTGTATCTACACAAATAACAACATAAAACTATATACACTAGAAAAAGAAAAAGAGGACAAAAGTAAATGAATTTAACTCCAAAAGAGATAGTTAAATATTTAGATGAATACATAATAGGACAATTTGAAGCGAAAAAATCAATCGCTATAGCTCTTAGAAATAGATATAGAAGACTACAATTAACTTCAGAGATGCAAGAAGAGATAATGCCAAAAAATATCTTGATGATTGGCTCAACTGGTGTAGGAAAAACAGAAATTGCAAGAAGAATGGCAAAGATGATGAGTCTGCCTTTTGTAAAAGTTGAAGCCAGTAAATACACAGAAGTTGGTTTTGTAGGAAGAGATGTGGAATCAATGGTTCGTGATTTGATGATGGCTTCAGTTAATCTTGTGAGAGCTCAACATAAAGAAAAAAACGCAGATCAGATAGATCTACATGTAGAGCAAAAAATCATAGAAAAATTACTTCCACCTTTGCCAAAGGGTGCGAGTGACGAGAAAAAGAGTGATTACCAAAGAAGTTATGGAAAAATGCGCCAGAAATTTCGTGATGGGGACTTGGATGATTTAGAGATAGAAATAGAAATTTCAAATAGTAATAGTGATTTATCTGATTCATCATTGCCTCCTGAAGTAGTAAAAGTTCAAGAATCATTTATAAAAATTCTTGGCTCTGGGCAGAAAAATATCAAAAAAACTTTAAAAGTAAAAGAGGCAAAAGAAGCTTTAAAAAATGAAGCTAGTGAAAAGTTATTGGATTTCGAAGCTATAAAACTAGAAGCAAAAGATAGAGCTGAAAATGGCGGAATTATATTTATAGATGAGATAGACAAGGTGGCAGTCAGTGCACACTCATCAAATAGAAGTGACCCTAGCAAAGAAGGAGTTCAAAGAGATTTGCTTCCTATTGTAGAAGGAAGTGATGTAAATACAAAATATGGCGTTATCAAAACCGACCATATACTTTTTATCTCGGCTGGAGCTTTTCATTTAAGTAAGCCGAGCGATTTGATTCCTGAACTTCAAGGTAGATTTCCTCTAAGAGTTGAGTTAAGTGCACTTAGTGAAGAGATTTTATACAAAATATTGACTCAGCCTAAAAATTCTTTATTAAAACAATATATTGAACTTTTAAAAGTAGAAAAAGTTGATTTGATTTTTGAAAATGATGCTGTAAAATCAATAGCGAAAATTTCTCATCTTACAAATGAAAAAACAGAAGATATTGGAGCTAGGCGACTTCATACTGTCATCGAAAAAGTTTTAGAAGATATAAGTTATAGCGCAAATGAATTTGCAGGCCAAGAGATAAAAGTCACTAAAGAACTAGTGCATAAAAAACTAGATTCCATCGTTGAAGATGAAGATAGTAGTAGGTATATATTATAGTGGAAGAAACAAGATCAGGTTTTGTAGCAGTCATAGGCAGACCAAATGCGGGGAAAAGCTCACTTCTTAATTGGTTAGTTAGTGAAAATATTGCCATGGTTTCGCATAAAGCAAATGCAACTAGAAAAAGATCTAAGATTATCGCTCTTCATAAAAATGCACAAATCATTTTTATAGATACTCCTGGAATTCATGAACAAGAGAGGTTATTAAATCAATTTATGCTTGAAGAGGCATTAAAGGCTATGGGAGATTGTGATTTGATACTCTTTTTAGCGCCAGTAACTGATAAGCTTGATTTTTATTTTGATTTTTTGGAAAAAAACAAAAAAAATACCCCTCATATAGTGCTTTTAACCAAAACAGACAATGTGTCGAGCCAACAAGTTTTACAAAAGATAGAAGAGTACAATAAACATCAAGAAAAGTTTTTATCTTTGATTCCTGTTTCTATAAAAAAAGGCATAACAAGAGAATACATACTCGAAGTTGTGTCTAAACAAATACCTGTTCATCCATATCTATATGATAA
>JALUMJ010000014.1 GCA_027040375.1 Campylobacteraceae bacterium | reverse complement strand
CAGGTTTATCCACTGCTAGATGCTAGAAGTAAAATAAAGAAATTTTTCAGTAAAAATTATGATGTGAGTGATACGCACCTCTTTAACCTGCAATTAAAAGATAAAAAAACAGGTGATATTTACGACTTAAAATGGGATGGAGAGATGAAAGTTACCATGGATACTTTTAGAGATTTAGGTGCAGCTTTTATAGCAGCTCTAATCTTGATTTTCTTGCTTATGGTTATATATTATAAAAGTTTTGCTATTAGTGGAATCATTTTGCTAGGTAGTTTCTTGTCTATCATTGGAGTTATTGTTGGCCATTGGGTGATGGATATTTTCACTACAGATACTTTTTTCTTGACGGCTACTTCACTGATAGGTTTTATAGCCCTTATGGGGATTAGCTCAAGAAATTCACTCTTATTGGTAGATTTTGCTATCGGTCTTATCGAAAAAGGTATGCCAAAAAGAAAAGCTATAGCAGTTGCAACAATTACAAGGGCTAAGCCTATATTTTTAACCGCAGCAGCTATTATTTTAGCTAGTACTCTTCTTGCTAGGGATCCGATATTTGGTGGTCTTGGAGTTGCATTAATTTTTGGTACTATTGCAGCAGTGGCAGTATCATTGATGTTCGTTCCAGTGCTGATGGATAACACAAAATCTATAAAAGAAGCAAAATAACTTTATAAGTGAGGTGAAAATTCACCTCACTTATACCTGTTTAAAAACCCAAAAACTTTTTACTAAACCCAAAAACTTTTCACAAATAGATTTAAAGCTACTTTTAGCCAATAAACAATCATAAACCTCAATTAAATCATTCTTTTCACTAATAGTCAAATTTATCATACCCACCCTTTTGCTTAAAAAACTTATAAATTATACAATAAAATATATTAATTACATATAAAATAGCTTTTAATATGACAAATAAAATATAAAAAGATATTAAATATGTATATTATAAACAGTATAAACTTTTAATATTTATATTAAATGTATTAAATATACGATAAAATGTATAATAATTCAATTTATTTGATTAAGTCCTTTGTTTTATCATATTTTTGATATAATCCAACTAATTAATTTAGTAGGAGAAAAGATGGCAACATACTCAATGGGAGATTTGAAAAAAGGTTTAAAGATAGAGCTAAATGGAGTTCCTTATAAGATAGTAGAATATCAACATGTAAAACCAGGAAAGGGAGCGGCATTTGTAAGGGCAAAGATAAAATCATATGCAAATGGAAAAGTTATAGAAAAAACTTTTCACGCTGGAGATAAGTGTGTATCGCCTGATTTGGAAGATAAAACAATGCAATACTTATATGACGATGGCGAAATGTTGCAATTCATGGACAATGTTACATACGACCAAATAGGCCTAACAAGAGACCAAATCGGAGATGCGATAAATTGGATAATTGATGGCATGAATGTTGAGATGCTTTTTTTCAACAACAATCCTATAGGAGTTGAAGCTCCAGCAGTTGTTGAGCTAAAGATTGTGGAAACACCTCCAAATTTTAAAGGTGATTCTCAAGGTGGCAAAAAACCAGCAACCCTAGAAAGTGGTGCGGTTGTGCAAATCCCATATCATGTTTTAGAAGGTGACACCATAAGAGTAGATACTGCCAAAGGTGAATATATAGAGAAAGTCAAATAGGAGGATACTATGTCAAAAGTTTTAGTTCCACTAGCAAATGGTTTTGAAGAGATAGAAGCGATGAGCATAATAGATATTTTAAGAAGAGCGCAAGTAGAAGTTGTGATTGCAGGCTTGGGTAAAAAACAAGTTTGCGGAGTTCACGGAGTAAAAGTACAGTGTGATACTCATATAGAAGATATGAAAAGCAGTGATTTTGATATGATAGTTTTGCCAGGAGGTCTTCCGGGGGCTACAAATCTTCAAAAAGATGAGAGCGTGCAAAGACTTTTGAAAGAATTTGATGATGCTAAAAAGCAAATAGGAGCCATTTGTGCTGCTCCAGTAGCTCTTCAAAGCGCAGGAGTATTAAAGGAAAATTACACTTGTTACCCATCTTTTGAGGCAAATATAAAACCAGAAGGTTATATCTCAAATCAAGATGTCGTGATGGATGGCAATGTGACAACTTCAAGAGGTCCTGGCACTGCTTTAGTTTTTGCTTTGTCGATTGTTGGAAAACTTTGTGGTGAAGAGATGCGGGAAAATGTAAAATCCCAACTACTTTTATGAATAAAACTTTAGAAATAGGAAAAATTAACACTTTAGAGATAGATAGGATTACAGATCCAGGTCTATATCTAGTGTGTGAAGAAGGCGAAGAAGATGTTCTTTTGCCAAATGCTTATGTCACTGATGAGATGAAGCTAGGAGATGAAATCAAAGTTTTTATCTACACTGATTCTGAAGATAGATTGATAGCTACAACACTAAAACCAAAAGCCATGCTTGATGAATTTGCATATATGGAAGTGGTCGATGTTGCTAGTTTTGGTGCTTTTTTGGATTGGGGATTGCCAAAAGATTTGTTTGTGCCAAGATCTTTTCAAAAAATCAAGTTAGAAGTTGGTATGAAGTTTGTCTTTAGAGTTTGCTTGGATGAAGAGACAGGCAGATTGATAGGAGCTCATAAATTTAAAAAATTTATACGAAACGACATAGAAGAACTTGAGGTAAATCAACAAGTCCACATAATCATAAGAGAAAAAACCCCACTTGGTTTTAAAGTTATCGTCAATAATCTTTATGAAGCCATGATATATCATAATGAAATCTTTGAAGATATTTGGATTGGTCAAAAAAAGATAGCTTATGTTAAAAATATAAGAAGCGATAGAAAGCTAGATATCTCACTTCAGCCTATCGGAAAATCAAATGCAGATACAGCAAGTAGTAGAATAGAGAAGATTTTAAAAGAAAATGGCGGAAACTTGGAATTTAACTATAAAAGTTCGCCGTCAGCCATAAAAGATAGATTTGGACTTAGTAAGAAAAATTATAAAAGAGCGTTAACTTCACTTATAGAAGATGAAATCATCATAGTTAACGAGAGCGGAATGTGTCTAAAAGATTAGCCATCATAGGCGCAGGAGCTTCTGGGTTAGTTGCGGCTCTTGTTGCCTCAAGAGGTGGCGTAAAAGTAAAGATTTTTGAGAAAAATAACAAGATAGGTAAAAAGATTCTAGCTACTGGAAACGGTAGATGCAATGTCACAAACAAATCAATAAAAACTTCAAATTATCACGGCATAAATCCAAAATTTGTAAATATAGCCATAGATAGATTTAATGCCTCTACATGTAGAGCCTTTTTTGAGAAAATTGGCATAGATTTAGCAGAGGGGCAAAAGGGTAGATTGTATCCCAAAAGCCTACAATCTTCAAGCGTGGTGGAGCTTTTAGCTTATGAATGCAAGAGAAATGGCGTAGATATAAGCTTAAATCAAGAAGTGATAGACATAACAAAAGAGGGTGAAAAATTTGCTCTACATGTAGAGGGTGAAAAATACCATGGTGATTTTATACTCATAGCAACTGGAGGCTTAGCGATGCCGACTTTGGGTGCAAGTGATAGTGGATATGGATTTGCTAAAAAGTTTGGACACACACTCATCCCAACCTTTGCATCTTTAGTACAACTAGAGACAAAAGAGGATTTTAAAAGCATAAGTGGAGTTAAAGTCCAAGGAAGCATAAAAGCAGTGCAAGGTAAAGAAAACTTAGCATATGCGAGCGGAGATATACTCTTTACAAATTATGGCATATCAGGCTCAGCCATCTTAGATGTTAGCAGAGTGATAAACAAAACTTTGCAATACAATGATAAAGTTTTAGTAAGTATGGATTTGGTGAGTGAATACTCAAAAGAACAGCTAAAAAATACCTTGATGAAAAGAGCTAAAAATTCAAATAGCAAAAGTGTATCTTTATGGCTAGATGGGTTTTTAAACTCCAAATTATCACTATTTTTATCAAAAGATATAAAAGTAAAAAACGCAGATGATTTAAATACAAAAGATATAGTAAATTTAGTCTATATGCTCAAAAACTTCAAAGCCACAATCGTCGGCTCAAGAGGTTTCAGAAGTGCTGAAGTAACGGCTGGAGGAGTAAATACTGACGAGGTAAGCCCAAATACTTTTGAATCAAAACTACAAAATGGACTGTTTTTTAGTGGCGAAGTCCTAGACATAGACGCAGACTGCGGAGGCTACAACCTACATTGGGCATGGGCTAGTGGATATAGTGCAGGTTTAGCAATTTCATCAATAAAAAAA
>JALUMJ010000013.1 GCA_027040375.1 Campylobacteraceae bacterium | reverse complement strand
TTTTTTACATTTCCACTTATCTTGCCTGATACATCTTTTTTATTTATATTGACATCAAACCTAGAATTTAACTCTCCTGTTTTCAAATCAACTTTGGCATTTGTGATATTTAAATCACTATTTTTACTCTTTGCAGCAAATATGAAATCTACCAAATTATCACTGATTTTACCATCTAATTTCACATCATCATACAGTTCACTTGATATGTCAAGTTTTGTGATTGCAAAAACCAAGTTGCTTAATTCTCCTTGCACTAACTTGCCGTTCATTGCATTTGCAAAGAATTTTCCTTTTTTTGATATAAAATTATATGTTATATTTGCATCTGCATTTGAATCAAATATTTCAGGCAAATAAGCAGTATATAAAAGTTTTAGTGTTGGCATATTTTTCATGTCAACACTTAGCGTATCATCTTTAAGTTCAAACGAATTATCAGCACCTAAAAACCCACTTTTGCCTATGATTAGATTTTTATCATTTTCGTGGGAAAAATTTCCATCAACAGACAAACTCCCTCGTAATTTTGCCTTGGTTACAAAACGAATATCTCTCAGGTCTTTTATATGCAAATTATAAGCGCCATTAACAAGACTTTGATTTAAGTCGATATCGATATTATCGCTCTTCAGATTAAACATACTTGAGACGAACTCAACTTTCGCACTTATGTTATCATCTTTTGGCATACTGCTTACATGTAAGGAAAAATTATTATTAACAGGCACACTAATACCTAGCAAATCCTTAAAAGGCTTAACATAAAATCTACCATCTCGAACTCTTATATCTGACATAGGTAAGCCCTTGTCTATATCTGAAACTTCAATCTCACCATCAATCTTAGAGCTAAAGTAACTGCTAGCTCCAAACATCTTAAATATCTCTTGAGACCTTAGATTTGTAAAATTCAATTTTGCATCTTTTTCTCTTAGCGTTGCATTTAATTTGCCACCAAATTTTTTACTATACACTTGGGCGCTAAGGATTCCGTTTTTCTTTTTGACATTGCCAACAAGGGTGATATTTCCATAAAGTTTTTGTTTCAATAGCGGCTTTAGCAGTTTTAAATCAGGCACACTTAGTTTAAAATTAGAAGAAAAATCCTTTGTATCTATATTGAATGCACTATTATTAAATTTTAATTTTGTTATATTTGAAAATAATTCACCTGAGCCTTGAACTAATTTACCATTAATATTTGCATTAATTTTACCTTTATAATTTATAATATTGTCAAAATCCAAACCCAAATGTTTCTTTATCGCACTATTATTTAGCACCCCATAATAGATAGTGCTTTTAAATATCCCATCAAACAACACCCCATCTTTTGAGTTAAGTTTTGTATCAATATCGAGCATTCCTTGTGTAAATATCGGTTTTTTCATCAAGTACAAAATCTCTTCAATTCTCACATTTTTTGCATTTAAGTCAAATTTTACTATCTTCTTTTGAGAAAATGACAATGAGTACTTCATATTTGCTCTAAATGCTTTTCCAGCTCCGTCTATATTGTATCGCTCTGTATTTCCCTTGATTTTTCCATTAAGTGCAATTCTGCTTCTTATATATGCGTAAGGAGTTTTTAGATTTATAGCATCAATATTGTAATTTAAATCAAAATTCCTCTTAAAAATACTAAAATCACCATTTAAAATAAATCTTGATTTATCTCCAACAATTACTTCAAAATCAATAAAATCTGGCTTTAATATCATGGAATTTATATCTACTTTTTGCCCGATTTTCTTCTGCATGTAAGTTTTAAGATAGGGTTTTAAAAAATTATTTCCACCACTTGTAAATAAAAACATATAAGACACAGAAACAATCAGCACAAAAAATGCAAAAATATAACCAAATATACGCAACTTAAATCCTTAATTATTTAATTTTATTCAAAGTTCTTTAGCCACTTAGACTAAAGTTTTTAAATAATTTGCAATCTTTTCTTGACATTTTAGCAAATTTTGAGTAAAATTTTGTCACTCAAACACAAAGAGTGCTAAAAAATAAAAATCAACTAAAAGGATAAAAAATGACTTTTAAACCATTAGGAGAAAGAGTTCTTCTTGAACGAATCGAAGAACCAACTAAAACTGCAACAGGTATAATTATACCTGATAATGCAAAAGAAAAACCTTTAACTGCAAAGGTTGTTGCGATCAGCAAAGAAATCAAAAAAGAAGGCGTTATAAATGTAGGTGATAAAGTGATTTTCGGCAAATACGCTGGTACTGAGCTAAGTTTAGACGGCAAAGATTATCTTGTTATGAGTCAAGATGACATATTAGGTATATTATAATTAAAGGATAAAAAATGGCAAAAGAGATATATTATTCAGATAAAGCAAGAAATGCACTATATGAAGGTGTTAGAAAATTAAATGATGCAGTAAAAGTTACTATGGGACCAAGAGGAAGAAATGTTCTTCTTCAAAAAAGCTTTGGAGCTCCTAGCATCACAAAAGATGGTGTGAGTGTTGCAAAAGAGATTGAACTTACTGATACTATAGAAAACATGGGCGCACAACTCGTAAAAGAAGTTGCTAGCAAAACAGCTGATGAGGCAGGTGATGGAACAACAACTGCTACTGTTTTAGCTCACGCTATATTCAAAGAAGGTCTTAGAAATATAACTGCTGGTGCAAATCCTATCCAAGTAAAAAAAGGCATGGATAAAGCTAGCGAAGTTATCATGAATGAGTTAGAAAATGAAGCAAAAAAAGTAAAAGGCAAGAAAGAGATTGCTCAAGTAGCAACTATTTCTGCAAACTCTGATAAAGTTATAGGCGAACTAATAGCCGAAGCCATGGATAAAGTTGGCAAAGACGGTGTTATCACTGTTGAAGAAGCAAAGGGCATCAATGACGAACTTGATGTTGTTGAAGGTATGCAATTTGACAGAGGTTACTTGTCTCCGTATTTTGCTACAAATACTGAAAAGATGGAAACAGTTCTTGATAATCCATACATACTATTGTTTGATAAAAAAATCACAAATTTAAAAGATTTGCTCCCTGTACTTGAACAAGTTCAAAAAGGCGGAAAACCTCTTTTGATTATAGCTGAAGACATAGAAGGTGAAGCACTTGCTACTTTAGTTGTAAACAAATTAAGAGGCGTGTTAAACATAGCTGCTGTTAAAGCTCCAGGATTTGGCGATAGAAGAAAAGCAATGCTTGAAGATATCGCGATTTTAACTGGTGGTGAAGTTATCAGTGAAGAGTTAGGAAGAACGCTAGAAAGTGCTACTTCTGACGACCTTGGTGTTGCTTCTTCAGTTGTTATCGATAAAGACAATACAACGATAGTAAACGGCTCAGGCGATAAAGAAAAAATCAAAGCAAGAATCGGTCAAATCAAAGCTCAAATAGCAGAAACTTCAAGCGACTATGACAAAGAAAAACTTCAAGAAAGACTCGCCAAACTAAGCGGCGGAGTAGCTGTTATCAAAGTAGGAGCTGCGACTGAAACTGAGATGAAAGAGAAAAAAGATAGAGTTGATGATGCACTAAGTGCTACAAAAGCAGCCGTAGAAGAAGGCATCGTTATCGGCGGTGGTGCAGCTTTACTTTTTGCAAGTGCTAAAGTAAATCTAAAATTAAGCGGTGACGAAGCTATAGGTGCAGACATCGTAAATCGTGCTATAACAGCTCCTTTAAAACAAATCGCTGAAAATGCTGGTTTTGATGCTGGTGTTGTTGTGAGCAAAGTGCTAGAAAACGAAAATAAAGATATAGGCTTCAACGCAGCAACTGGCGAATATGTAGATATGTTCAAAGCTGGTATCGTTGACCCACTAAAAGTAGAAAGAGTAGCCCTTAAAAACGCTATATCAGTTGCTAGTATGCTTCTAACTACAGAAGCTACTGTAACAGATGTAAAAGAAGACAAACCTGCTCCAGCTATGCCAGATATGAGTGGCATGGGTGGAATGCCTGGCATGATGTAATAAAAACACCAACCTACATGTAGAGCCTCTACATGTAGGTTTCCCAAAATCTCTTTTTTTTGGTATAATTCCAATAAAAAAGGAGCTATGCGTGAATAAATCAAATCCATATACCATAGCTTCGTTTTTAGATCCTCTACATGTAACACTTAAAACAAAGCTTATCTTACTTTACACTAAGCCTTGTCATTGCAACTGTATTTTTAAATTAAAAACGAAATTGATTTTACTTTTAAATACTTTTATCCCTAGATGTCCATACTATTGTACATATTTTGCCTTTAGGCGAACTGGTGT
>JALUMJ010000012.1 GCA_027040375.1 Campylobacteraceae bacterium | reverse complement strand
TTATCAATCTTTTAGCTATGCAGCCTCCAAAAAACATACTGCTGCTTACTGCTGTGTAAAAGTCACCTTTCTTGCCTATGTCTCTGTGAATTTTATAATAGCCTTGGTCTCCATAGAGCCAATCGCTCATGTATTGACTAAATTTCACCGTTCATCTGCGCATATAATTCTAATAGAGCTAACTGTATATCTAATTTGAAAATTTTAGCATCTAAGTCCATAGTTTTTTTAGAATTTTCAAGAGTCTGAACATCATAGATAGTTTTTTCTCCTGCTTTAAAAGAATCTTTGGTTGAGCTCAAAAGTGAATCATAAAGTTTCAAATCTCTATTTGTAAGTTTTATTTTTTCTTTTAGTAATAATATCTTATTTACAACGCTATCATAATTTTCTTTTTGTGCTCTTTTTGTGTCACTTAGTTCAAGTTTTGATTTTAAGTATTCCAAATTTTTTATTTGGATAGTCCTGTTTCTATTTATATCTATAAGCGGAATACTGAAAGTCAAGCCAAAATTTGTATATTTTTTACTGCCAAAATCGTGTGTATTATGGTATCCAGCACTGAAAGATACTGTAGGCAAGTAGCTTGATTTTGTCATCTTTTTAAGGTAGTTGTTTTTGACTATTTCACTATTTTTTTGGGAAATTGCTAGTGATTTTTTCAAAAACTTTGATTCGTCTATTAGAGAGAAAACAGGAAGTTTGGTATTTTTGATATTTATATCACTATATGATTTAAATATTTTAACAAGGTCAAACCTGCTTGATTTCATGTCTAGCAATCCTCTTTCAAGAGAATTTTTAGAGAGTATGGATTGATTTAAGTAACTACTGTCCAAGAAGCCACTTTTGTATTGCTCCTCTTTTCTGAGTATATCTATCTTTGCATTTTTTATCAGAAGTTTCTGTTTTTGAAGTTGCAAATCTATCTTTTTGATATTATATAAAGAGGATAAAGTCGTTTTTATCTGCAATTGTTCACTATTTTTATTTACAATTCTTAAAAAATTTCTATCGGCATTTGCGTATTTAATGGCATAATAAATCCCACCACTTTTAAATATAGGTTGATTTATAGATATAGAAAGGGTATTGGTCGTTTCATACTTGTGATTTATCGAATCATTTTCATTGTAAGAAAATTTTCCATCGATGCTGTTTATCCAACTTTTCTCTAGATTATCACTATTTAGCTCGTTTTTTTGCTGATCATTTTTTATAATCTCTTTTTTCAAATTTGAAAGTAGATTACTCTGCGTAGCAAACAGCGTGGAGTACGACAATAGCAGGCAAAAGCTAAGAGATTTTGTCAAATGCATTTTTCATCCTCTTAAACCCTTCTTTTATCTCATCTTTACTTATCGTTAGCGGTGGCAATACGCGAAGAGTATTTTGTCCAGCTTTTAAAACAAGCAAGCCCTCATCAAAGCACGCTTTTATAGCATCCGATAAAACTTGTGCATCTTTGCATCTCAAACCTCGCATCAAACCTAGCCCAACTTGCTTGTTAAAGATATTTGGATACTTTGAACATATGTCAGTTAGATTTTCTTCAAAATACAAAAATGTTTCATCAAGCAAGCCACTATTTTTATAGCTTTCTAGAATATCAAGCACTTCAAGTCCAGCTCTTGTGCTTAAAAAATTGCCTCCAAAAGTGCTTCCGTGATCACCTGGTTCAAATATGTCTTTATGCTTTGTTAAAACTGCACCTATCGGCACTCCTCCTGCTAATCCCTTAGCTAGAGTGATGATATCTGGCTCAATCTCATATAGATTTGTGGCTAAAAATTCTCCACTTCTATAGACACCAGTTTGAACTTCATCGACTATAAGTAAGAGTCCTCTTTCTTTTAAATATTTCGCCAAATCTTGAACTTCTTTTTTGTCGATTGGCCAAACTCCACCCTCGCCTTGCACTAACTCAATCATAACAGCTATAGTTTCATCATCTATAGAGTCATAGATTGTTTTTATGTTTTTATCAAATGAAAATCCATCTGGATATGGGCTAAAATCAGACTTATGAAAACTTTTCTGTCCTGTTGCTTTTACTGTTGTGATGGTTCTACCATGAAATGAGTTTTCTAAAGTTATAATTTTATATTTTTTGTTTTTAAATTTTCGCTCACCATACTTTCTGGCTATCTTTATGGCTCCTTCATTTGCTTCTGCTCCAGAATTTGCGAAAAATACAGCCATATCGAAGCCGCTTAATTGAACAATCTTTTTAGCCAATTTGGCTTGAGGCTCTATCAAATATAAGTTTGAAGTATGTATAAGATTTCTAGCTTGTTCACATATAGCATTTGCCATCCTAGCGTTACCGTGACCTACGCTCACAACGCCTATCCCACTAGTAAAATCTATATAATCTTTGCCTTTGTCGTCATACAAAGTTGCATTGATGCCTTGTTTGAAATTTACATAGTTTCTAGCATAAGTATTTAGTACAAAATCTTTATCCATTTTTTCATACATGTTGATGTCCTTATATATCTTTTTACGATATTATATCTAAAATCACTTAAGTATTTAGAAGCGGGAGATGCCATTTTCTATAATATGCAAGAAGCCTGAATATCAAACCAAAAGCAAAGAGAGCACTTATGGTATAAATATTTATTTGCTCATATAAATTAAGTTCATATAAAATAATTCCAATTAACAAAGAGATGGTTCCATAAAGCTCGCTTGTTAAAAGAAGAGGAATTTTATTTAGTAAGATATCTCTCATCACACCGCCACCAGTCGCTGTGATGATTGCAAGCAAAGCAACACCAAACATACTAAAGCCTACATGTAAGCCTACTAATGCTCCTGAAATTGAAAAGGAAATCAAACCTATAGAGTCACTTAAAATCAAAATTTTGCTATTGATAATTTTGCTTTTTTTGTGCAAGCCAAACAAAATACTCAAAAACAAAACTGAGATAACGATGATAGCAGGTGATTTTTCAAAAAAAGAAAAAGGGATTTGTTCTGCAATAATATCTCGTATAACCCCACCACCAAGGGCAGTTAAAAAAGAAGCTATAAAGATGCCAAGCAAATCTAGTCTATCTTTTGTAGCCACATAAAAACCACTCAATGCGAAAGAAATAATACCGATAAAATCTGCTAGATCTAATAAAATTGTATTGCTAATCATTTTTGTATTATACAAAATTTTACATTAATTTTTGCAAATAAAGTTTAATTTAAATTATATGATATTTGTATCAACAACATTATAATAATGTTAATTATTGTTTATAGTTTGAGTTATTTATCTAAGAAAAAGCATTATAGCGATAATCTTACAAAAAAAGTAAATTTGATGGGGCAAAAATGTTTAATTTTTTAATTTTACTTATAGCGTTATCGCTATTGTTAGCATTAATTAGGTTTTTAAGGGGTCCGACTTTAGTTGATAGAGTAGTTGCCTTTGACTCAATGAGCGTCATAACTACTTCATTGCTGGTGGTTCTGTCTTTCTATTTCCACAAAAGCTTATATTTAGATGTTGCTTTTGTATTTGGATTGACTGGATTCATAGGTACTGTTGTATTCGCAAAATTTTTGGATAAGGAGCTTTAATGCTAAGTATCTTAGGGTATATTCTTGGTTTTTTAGGGGTAATTCTATTTTTTATCAGTGGTATTGGCTTGTTGCGTATGCCAGATACTCTTACTCGTATGCAAGCCGCAACAAAAGCTTCAACGCTTGGTTCTTTATTTGTGATTTTAGGAGTAGCTTGTTTTGAGCCACAATGGACATTTAAGCTTGTCGTTTTAAGTATATTTTTGTTAATTACAAATCCAATCTCATCTTCATTGTTAGCGATGACTACTTACAAAAGATTTTATAAACATGTTTACAATACAAGCGGAGCAGATGCTCTTAAAACAGCAGATACTAACAAAGAGGAAGAATTATGATAGGAATTACAATTTTATTTACCTTTCTTGCCATCCTATCCGTTGCATTTTATGCAATCTTGAGCAAAGATATAACTCAGTCTGTGATACTTTTTATGGGAGTTGGTCTTGGTAGTGTTGTGCTATTTTTTATATTTCAAGCTCCTGATGTTGCACTTACTGAAGCGGTTATTGGCACAGGACTTAGCACAGCAGTGTTTTTACTAGGCATCAGGCATACTTCTATCGATAAGGAGATGGAATCATGAATCTAAAAAAAGAATTTAGGTTAAAGCATATAGTTTTATCCCTACTCTCTTCTGCTCTGATGCTTTCTATTCTTGGCTTGCTCTCACATGTAAAGACAAATTTGCATAAAACAGTTGGAGATATAGTTTTATCGCTAAATATGCAAACAGCTACAGCAAATGCTGTCACATCTGTTGTCACTTTCTTTCGTGGAATTGATACAGTTGGTGAGGTTACTGTGCTTTTTTTAGCAACTACAGGTATAGCTTTGATGCTTTCATCAACTCAGAGAACTTATAAAAAAGTTGTTCATCAAGAAAGTTTTATTTTGGATATCGGCAGTAAGATGCTTTTAAATGTTATAGTGCTTTTTGGTGTTTATGTCATCGTGCATGGTCATCTAAGTCCAGGTGGTGGTTTTCAAGGTGGTGTTGTTATAGCTACTGCATTTTTATTGCTGTTTTTAGCAAATCCAAATATGAAACTAAAACACTCTATATTGACACTTGGCGAATCACTTAGTGGTGCTGCTTATGTGTTAATTGCTATCATATCACTATTTAAGATAAATATACTACTTGGAAACTTTTTACCACACCCAGTTAGTCAAATTGGAGAACTTGTAAGTGGTGGTATTATCCCGATTATCTATATAATAGTAGGTATAAAAGTAGGTAGTGAGATGAGCGTTATCGTAGAGTATTTTGTTAAAGAAGATTATCTTAAAGAGGTGCCTCATGCTTGATTTTTTTAATTCAAATGAAACTATACATTTTATCATAACAGTCGGTTCGATGTTGCTTTTTACCATAGGGTTGTATGGAATATTTACACAAAAAAACTTGGTAAAAGTCTTGATATCGTTTGACATAATGGAAAGTGCTTTGTTTTTATTTTTTATTGGTTTGCATTATAATTTTGGTCTTGTGGCTCCTATCGTAGATGGAAGTGACAAAACTTTTACAAATATGGTTGACCCAGTTCCACAAGCGATGATACTTACAACCATCGTTATTGGTCTTGCGGTTTTAGCACTTGGATTGTCATTTGGTATTGAGTATTTTAGACTCACAGGTATAAATGATATATCTAAAATGAATGAATTAAGGGATTAATATGAGCTTAGGTTATTATTTTTTATTACCCGTTATTTTTTCATTTTTAACTCCTTATTTTAGAAAACTAGGAACTTCTGCTCTAAGAGGCAGTTCAGTTTTTCTAACTTTTATACTTTTTGTCCAAACGCTGGAATACACAGGCGTAAGTTTACCTCAGATTTCACAATTTTCTGTAGCACCTCCTATAGGTATCGCTTTTGTACTAGACAATTTTTCCTTATTGTTTTTGTTGATTTTTACATTTAGTGGTTTTATGGTTTCACTCTATATGCTTTGGTATTTTAAAGCAAATGACAATACAAATGAGACAAGATTTTATGTATTTTTTAACATGTTATTAGCTGGAAGTATCGGCATGATACTTAGCTGTGATATATTTAATGTGTATATCTTTTTTGAAATCACAGGCATTAGCTCATACGCACTAGCAGCTTACAATAAAGACAAATTAGGACTAGAAGCTGGCATCAAATACCTTATCATCGGCTCTATAGCTTCTATATTTATAGTTTTTGCTATTATGCTTATATACTTGCAGATTGGTACTGTAAATATAGGGCTTATAGCTCAAAGATACAGTGAAATTGATCCTAAAATTGCAGTTTTGATAGCCTTGATGCTTTTTATCGGCTTTGGAACAAAAGCAGAACTTTTCCCTATGAACTTTTGGGCACCTGATATATATCAAGGAAGTAGCTCACATGTAAATGGACTTTTTAGTGCAATCGTCGCCAAATCTTATCTATTTGTATTTTTTCACCTCTTTTATCTGTTTGGATTAAATACAAAATATACGCTTTTAATTATGAGTCTAGGAGCTATTACATTCCTAGTTTCAGAATTTACAGCCTTAAATCAAAAAGATATCAAAAGGCTTTTTGCATACTCAACGCTTGGGCAATTAGGTATCTTATTTATGGCTTTAGCTTCTAACTCTAGCGACACCATTTCTGGTGCATTGTTTCATCTAGCAAGTCACTCTATATCTAAGTTGTTGATATTTTTAGTTCTTGGAATTTTAATCAGCAAATTTAAAAGCACAAAGATTACGATAGTCGGTGACTTTAAATCTCTGTTTTTAAGCATAGTTTTAATCATAGGTTTTTTATCGATTTTAGGAATTCCACCATTTAGTGGATTTATTGGTAAAATCTTGATTCTCAAAGGCTTTGCACTTTCACACAACTATATAGCCATAGCTTTCATACTCTTGGTTTCTATCGTAGAAGCGGTTTATTTCTTTAGGCTTATTGCTTTGATGTTAGATAAAAAAAGAACAAAAACAAGCGTGCCAGTTGGATTTGTCAACTATATAGTTTTATCTGTTTTAGCTATCTTGATAGTGCTTTTTGGCGTTTATCCTTCGCTATTGACTCATTATACAGATTTAGCAACAAATGCTTTGCTGCAACCGCATAGCTATCTTCAATTTGCACTAGGAGTAGGACTATGAATTCGATATTTTTATTGTTAAATTTACTACCTATACTGTTTTTATACCAATTTGGCGGAGACTTACATGTAAGCTTATCTTTAACAAAAGAGTTTACTCTAAGCCTATCGCAGACACCATTGGGTACATTTTTCGCATACTTGAGTTTGAT
Organism: Campylobacteraceae bacterium; assembly: GCA_027040375.1. GTDB lineage: Bacteria > Campylobacterota > Campylobacteria > Campylobacterales > Sulfurospirillaceae > JAADIZ01. Next base: position 8,467 of record JALUMJ010000012.1, on the reverse strand, counting down.
ATCATTTTTACTAGTAACCATAGCCCAAAAAAGTAAGAAAACATCTTTTAGCTATTATGCTTTGCAATTTTTACTCTCTATCGCCATGTTAGCTATAGTTTTAGCTGGTGACTTTATCACTTTCTTTATCGGTTGGGAGATTATGACTTGGAGCAGCTACTTCTTAATCTCAAAATCAAGCGATATAGATACAAAATCTTTACAAAAATACATACTATTTTCACTTGCATCTGCTTTTTCTTTGATTGCTGGTATGGTGATTGCGTATTCTTTTGCAAATTCATTTGATTTTAATGTCATTCAAAACTCATTTCATACTATGCCTTTTAATATAAAAGTGGCATTGATTGTCCTCTTTTCTCTTAGCTTTTTTACAAAAGCTGGAGTCATAGGGCTTCACTATTGGGTTGTAGATACATATTCTAAAGCACCTGATTTGTTTAGCTCTATACTTTCAGCAGTTATGTCAAAGATGGGAATATATGGATTATTTTTAGTATATGGACATTTGGTGGGATATGCAGAGTTAAAAGATATGTTTGGAGTTATCCTAAATGGTACAGATTTTGGTTATGTTCTTGGTTGGATTGGTGTAATTACTTCAATAATAGCTACATTTAAGGCAATTACACAAGATGAGGTAAAAAGATTGTTAGCTTACTCATCTATAGCACAATTAGGTTACATAATCGCAGTTATCGGTATGGGAACTTCTTTTGGTGTGGCGGGGGCAATGTACCACACTTTGATTCATACAATCATAAAACTACTGTTGTTTATAAATGTTGCTGCCATCGTTGCACAAACTGGTAAAAATAAATTTAGTGAATTAGGTGGTTTGATATATAGAACCCCAGTATCTTTTGTGATGTTGTTGATAGGAATCATAGCTCTTGCTGGTATGCCTCCACTTGGTGGATTTGCATCAAAATTTATGCTTTATAATGCAGCAATTGATTCAAAATTTGCTCTTATCTTAGTTGGTATGCTTTTCTCTGGTGCAGCCTCATTTTTGTATTGTTATAAACTTGTATATGGCATATATCTTGGTCATCCAACATCAAAAGATTTGGAAACTCAAAAGGAAGTACCGATTAGTTATCTTATACCTCAGGTCATACTAGCACTTTTATTAGTGGCAACTGGAGCATTTCCAGGAGCATTTATCAAAGTTATAAATCCAATTTTAATCGAATTTTCTTTAAATACTATACCTTACACAAGCATGGGCGTTATGCAAAGTGCTGTAGGTAATTTTAATGGATTGTTCATAATAAGTGCTTTTGTAGTGATTTTTGTCTTTATTTTACTTTTGATATGGAGAATCAAATCAAAAGCTAAAAACAATCTCAATAGATTTGATATAAGCTATTGTGGAGAAGTTCCTTCTAAAAATACGCAATTACACTATGGATATGGTTTTGGAACAGACTTGTATAGGATAAAATTTGTCAATGCCATACTAAAAAGAAGCTCTAGCCCATTTTATGAGGCATTAGCCACACAAACAAAGAAAACCGCAGGACTTTTAAGCAGGATGTATTATGGCAATATTCACAATACCATGATTATAATCTTGCTATTTTTTAGTGCATTGTATTTTATAGGAGTTAACTAATGATTTTTCAAATTATATTACTTATCATGCTAGCATATGTTGTTGGTTTTATCTATATGGGTTTATATCGAAATATAACAGCTAGAATTCAAGGTAGATATGGTCCAACGGTATATCAAACATTTTATGATAGCATTAAGCTATTTTCTAAAAAAAATTCAGTAAGTTACGGCTGGATGTTTTATCTTGGACCTGTAATCATGGCAACAGGAGCAGTTTTAACACTCATACTCGTCCCTGTTTTTAGCGATAGTGATTTTTTAAGAAGCGTCACAACACAAGGAAATCTGTTTTTACTGCTATATCTTATGGTTTTAGGACCATTGGGCAATGCTTTAGCCGTTGGGACGGGTGGAAATCCATTTGGTGTTATGGGAGTTGTAAGAGGTCTTACAAGGCTCATAGGCTTGGAGCTTCCATTTTATATAGCTGTAGTTGGTTTGATAATTGCATCAAACAGTAGCGATATAGTACATATCATAGATTTGCAAAAAACTACTGGTTTAAATATCTTGGTTCATCCATTTTTATTTATAGCAGCTATGATATCTATGGTTGGTTTTTTTGGAGCTTCTCCATTTGATATACCAGGAGCCCCTCAAGAGGTTTATTCTGGACCTAGGACTGAATTTAGTGGTAAATTCTTAGCATTGCTTATGTCACAAGGTTCTATATTTGCCTTTGCTAAACTTGTTTTGATTATAGATTTATTTTTAGGTGGTGCTGATTCATTATGGATGTTAGTGATAAAAACATTTGCTATTTTTATAACTATTATTTTTATAGGCATTGTTTATGGTAGATACAAAGTAGAGCAAGCTGTTGATTTTTTAATGAAGATACCTACACTAATCGGAGTAATCGGATTGGTTAGAATTATTTGGTTTGGATAAAGGGGAGATGATGGAAAGTGGTTTTCATGGCTGTGATTTAGACGATAGTCTAAAGTGTAAGCTAGAAGAGAGTGGAACACAAAATACTCATTCTGTGATGGAAAAAGCAGCTGCGTGGTTTAGAAGTAGAAGTATATTTGTAGTGGCATACGGCACAGGCTGTGGCGCTATAGAGATGCCGCCTACATTTACAAGTAGATATGATGCTGAACGGATGGGAGTTGTTGGTGTTGCCACGCCAAGACAAGCTGATTTGATTATATTATCTGGATATTTGGCATATAAAACCCTAAGAAGGGTTATACGAACTTATGAGCAAATGCAAAAACCAAAATACATAATCACACTAGGAAGTTGCCCGATAAATGGTGGAATGTATTGGGATTCATACAATACTATAAAAAAACTTGATGATTATTTGCCTGTTGATGTCTCTGTTGTAGGTTGTATGCCAAGACCAGAGGCAGTCATAGACGGTTTTTCTCTTCTTCAAAAAAGAATCAAAAATGGGGAAAAAGCTGGTTGGGAAAAGTATGATGAAAACCTTGATTTTTATAAGAAAAACCAAAAAAGAGTACTTGGAAATCATGTTGATCCTTCTTACGAAACCGACTGGTATAATCTTGAAAATGGGAGTGAAGTATGATAGAATTAATATCTAAATTAGAAAAATTATCACTTGAACTTGTTCAAAAGCAAGATTATCTATATAAAGTAGAGGTAAAAAAAGAACAACTTGAATCTCTCCTACTTAGTTTTTTAAATGAGTTTGGATATATCACGCTTGATTCTATCAATTGTAGAGACGACTTAGAAGAAGGAAATTTTGTTATCACTTATTGTTTATTAACTCCAAAAAGAGACCATGTTGTCATGGTTCAAACAAGTATTGAGCGAGAAAATGCAAGTTTGCCTTCTATACATACATTTTGGCCTCAAGCTGAGATAATGGAAAGAGAAATGCATGAAATGTTTGGTGTAGATTTTCCAGGACACCCTACTCTCATCGATTTTGCATTGGAGTATTGGGACAATATACCGCCACTAAGAAGAGACTTTGATACACTTCAATATGTAAATGATATGAATCCTTTTCGTGGACAAAGAGATGATGCACTCGATGCAAAAGTAGAGATGAAAAAGAAAAGAGAAGCAAAAAAAGCAGCAAAATTAAAAGCTGAGCAAGAAGCTGCTGCAAAAGCAGAATTAGAAACACAAAATAATCCAAGCCAAGAGGTGCAAAATGAAGAATGATTTAGAAAATACTATTAAGATATTTCATGGTCCTCAGCATCCTGGAATCACTGGAAATATGAGTGTAGAGCTTGACTTACTTGGTGAAACTATAAAAAGGGCACAAACACATGTAGGTTATCTTCACAGAGGATTTGAAAAATTAGTCGAAAGACGAACTGTTGTACAAGCTTTTACGATAGTCTGTAGAATCTGTGTACCAGAACCTGATCCAAATGAAGAAAATTTTGCAAGAGCAGTTGAAAATTTGACTGGACTTGAAATCAGCGAAAAAGCAAAATATATAAGAACTATGGTGCTTGAGATGCAAAGATTGGCAACCATGTTTTTATGGATGGGTGGACAAGCTGGCTCTATAGGGCTTGGACTCATACCTCAATGGTCTGTTTGCGATAGAGATTATATGTTAGACCTTTTTGAAGAGTTAACTGGTGGTAGAGTTTACCACATGTATGCTTTCCCAGGGGGCGTCAGAAGAGATTTGCCAGAAGGTTTTCTTAGTAGGTTGTCTGATCTTCTTGATTATTATGAAAAACGAATTATAGTTTACAATAACACTTTTTTTGATAATATAATCTTCAAAAAAAGAGCTATCGGTGTTGGCATAGTAAATGCGGATGATGTAATCAAAAATGCATATGTTGGTCAAGTTATGCGTGGTTGTGGTATAAAAAAAGATGTAAGAAAAGATATGCCGTACTTGATGTATGATAAACTTGATTTTGATATACCAGTGCAAAGTGATGGAGATGTGTATGCGAGGGCACTGGTTAGAAGAGATGAAATGTTGCAATCTATAAAAATTTTAAGACAAATTATCAAGCAAATGCCAAGTGAGGGTGATATCTTGCAAAAGATTCCAAAACATAGAAAATTTAAACTTCCAGCAGACGATACTTATGTGCAAACAGAGAGTGCAAGAGGTGCAATGAGTTACTATATGGCAGGAGATGGAAGTGAGAAAATTAGAAGAATGCAAGTACGAGGGCCATCTTTGGTGCATGCATATACTTTGCTTGAAAAGTTACTAGTAGATTCACAGTTATCTGATGTTGCGATGACCATGAATTCGTTGGGTATATGCCCACCAGAAATAGAAAGATAAGGGAGCAGATTATGGCTATAGATGTAAAAGGTGTATTGTCACCACTTAGCGCGATAGGGACTCTCTTTGAGCATCCTAAAACGATTACATATCCTGCGGTTAAAAAAGATATTCCTCTTGGATATAGAGGTTTTCATATAAATAACTTAGAAACCTGCATAGGCTGTGCAAGTTGTGAAGAAGTATGTATGAATGATGCGATTGATATGGTTCATCCAGATATTGAGTATAATATAAAAAACACAAGTGGTTGCGTGCCAAGAATCGATTACGGAAGATGCTGTTGGTGCTCACTTTGCACTGATGTATGCCCTCCTGATTCATTGAAACTTGACAATATATGTACACATGCAGACAGTAATCCAGATAATTTTTTATATATGCCAAAAAATCATAAAAGTATAGGAGAGGAAGTATCATGAGAATTATATTTTGGACTATATTTTTATTTATAATTTGGCTTGGATTAACTATGAGTTTTAGTGTGCAAGAAGTTACAACTGGTTTTGTTGTCTCTCTTGTTTTGGCGATATTATATGTAAGAAATTATCCAAGTAGCGATAATTTTAGATTTAGACCGATTGCATATATTATATATATTGTGACATTTTTAAAAGCCTTGTTTTTAGCAAATTGGGATGTAGCAAAAAGAGTAATCGACCCTAAACTTCCGATAAACCCAGGAATTGTTGCGATTAAAACTGAGCTAAAAGAGGATTATAAAAAACTAATGCTAGCCAACAGCATCACTCTAACTCCAGGGACTATCACGATGGATGTGCAAGATGACACTCTTTTTATCCATTGGATAGATGTTACTAGTAGTGATGTAGCAAAAGCTAGTGAGGAAATCGCAGGAGATTTTGAAAGAACTCTAAAAAATTTATAACTACAACAGGTAGATTACAAATCTACCTGTCTATTCTATTTTGAATAGGCAACTCTATTTCTACCTTCATTTTTTGCCGTATATAGCATCTTATCTGCTAAAATGATGGCTTCCCTAAGAGTTCCACTATTGCTAGGATTTATATTTACACCTATAGATATAGTAATATTGATACTTAAATCTTCATTTATTCGTATTTTATCATTTGCTATGCTTTTGCAAATTCTTTGGGATATTTGCATTACTTCATCATCATTTTTTGGCCATTCTAAAAAGATTAAAAACTCTTCTCCGCCATATCTTATAACTCTATCTTCTAGTCTTATTTCGCTCATTAATCTTTTGGCTATTGATCTTAAAACTACATCCCCAATATCATGACCATATGTGTCATTTACTGATTTAAAATGGTCTATATCTAGCATCAAGATAGCTACTTTTTCAAGATTAATTTTATTCCAAATTTCTTTTAGATAGTTTCTATTATGTAATCTTGTTAGAGGGTCTATAATACTCTTTTTGCGTTCCTTATAAAACATATACATCTGCGATAAAACCACTAAAACAATGACTGTAATAACAAACAAAAATATTTTCAAAAAATCATATAGTGGAATTAAAAAATTATTTAAATTTTGATATTCCTTTGTTGAGATATCAACCGCCAAAACTGCTCTTGTCTTGCCATTTATCATGATAGGGTGTAAATATGTTATCCATAGACCATCAGCTTTGCTTTGAAATCCATGCATTGGACGACCTATTTGAAAACTCTTTTTCCATAAATTTTCCAATAAGGGGTTAAACTTTTGCTTAAATTCACCTCTATCTAAGCTATCGGAACCATCAAGCAAATATCGATATATGCCTTTCTTGTCTTTATATATCACATATATATACTTAAACTCATCAGTTATATACAAAGATAAAAAATTCGAGATTACTTTTCTAAGAGCCTTGTCTTTTAATAAAATTGAAAAATTACCTGTGATTTTATTTCGTACATGTAAAACAAGTTTTCTAGTTAAGGCATTGGCTCGGTTTATCTCAATTTTGTTAATCTCTGAGCTAGTTTTATTGATAACACTGTTAAACTGAAAAAATAATCCAGCAACCATCACAACAAAAATAACGGAAATAAAAATGAAAAAAGAGTTAATAGAAAAATTAATTTTTTTCATGAAGAACTATACCTATTCTATGTATTTTTCAAAGTTTTTAGGCAGTTTAATATTCAAATGCTTAAGTTGCTTTTCTCTAAATATTATATTTGGTCTACCTTTTTGCCAAAAAAATGCTCCAACCATCATAGGAGAATGTTTATATAGATAATATGAAGTGGAAAATATAAGACTTGTTTTGCATTTTCTTTTCATATCACTATCTTTTGAAGTAAATACAATATCGGCTTTAGCACAAGAAACTAGCTTGATGTTTTGCGCATACTTTTTGATATTTTTAAATTTTTTATCTTTTATACATATATTTACACTTTTTTTATGGACTAAAGAGTGTGCAATTGAAGATAATATCTGAGTTTCTAACTTTTCTACATTGGAACCTAAAAGTGAAGATATGATTAAGATGGAGAATAAAAATAATTTCAAAATTCATACTCCATGCCAAACCAAACTGTTCTGTCAAAAACAGAAACATTATCAAGTGTTGTAATCAAATGTGTTAATGGGTTGATTCTCTTGTAGTTTGTTTTCAAAGCATCTTTGAAAAGATTTTCTCCTTTTAAGAAAAAAGAGAGATGCTTTGAGTATGGATAGCTTAAAGTTAGATTATAATTCCAACCAGCAGAAACGCTATCATATCCATCTCTATATGCGATAGAATTATATGTATCTATTTTTGCAATTTTTTTAAATAGAGTTAGATATCCACCATATCTATTTATATACCTATCACTTGAGTTTTTACCATAGTCTTCAAAAAGTACCCAAAAATTTGACTCTATCTTATCTGTATTATTTAGGACATAGCTACTTTTAAAAGAGATTGAATCAAAAGTGAATCTATCTTTAATATTTTTATAATTATGAAAGTCAAAGTATATAAAATTGCTACTAATCGTTCTACTAAGAAACAAAGATAAAGTTAAATCCTCATGCCTCCAAATAGATTTTGTAGATATAAGATATGCCTTTTCTGAATCTAAATCATTTGAGCCAGGGTTAATTGAATCATTAGCAAGAAGTTCATATGGACTAGGCCTAAACTGTCCATAAAGTAAAAAAGATTTTTGAGTAAAATTATTTGTACTATATATATGCCCTATTCTTACACCATATATCGTTTCATCTTTAACATTTGCATTTTCAAAATACTTTTCTGCACTCGTAGATAAGATAAGTCTATTTTTTTCATCAAGTAAATAATCCATCTCACCAAAAAACGAAGTGATATTTTCACTATCGTAGTTGCTATTGTTTTTAACATTTATTCCGTCTCTAGTGTGTGTATATGTATCAAATTTTTTATATCTATTTCTAAAACCAAGCAATAACGAAAACTTGTTGAATTCTAATTTTTTTGTTATTTGAGTATCTAGCAAATGCTCATTAGTTTTAGCAATTGAACTATAATACGGGATATAAAAGGGAGGAGTAGAAATATGATTTAAGCCTAGTGGAGCATTTGAATTGTCTTGATAATCATCATACAAGTACGAATAATTTATATTTGCTTTTATGCTATTGTCT
>JALUMJ010000011.1 GCA_027040375.1 Campylobacteraceae bacterium | reverse complement strand
TTTTAGAAAGATTTTTGTTTTTACAAAATATCCCAAAAAAGATGAGATATTTGTAAATCTGAGGTGAAAATCTAGACTAAATTAGGGGTGGATTTGGACTAAATTCACAGTCTCTACGATTTGTTATGTATTTTGCTGTTTGATTTTGTATAACATATAAAATTGCCAAAGTGCGAGAGGCATAAAAATAGATATAAATATAAAGGCAGCATTAATAATATTAAATAGTAATTTTCCTTTTATTTCATAATTATTCAATTCTTTAATAGCAAGAAAAGGTATTAGTACACTAGGAATAGCGATAGCTGAGAATCCAAAAATAGCACCAAAAGCGAAATTGAAATATGTAGATGAAGGTGAATCAGTAGCCATTATTCCCAAAAAAAATGACATAAAACCTGCCGCAACAATTCCTAAAACCATTTCTATTTGGTATGAAATTTTGAGGTACTTAATATATTTTTGCATTGAATTCCTTTATTGCATAACGGTCGCGCCCGCGTAGCGGGCACGAACAACGACTATCTTGAGAAATAAGTCGCCGCTAGGCTACTTATTTCTCTCCAAGTACTTGTTATGTTTTTAATCTTCTTTTTTGTTTATAACTGCTTTTTTTCTAAAAAGTTTCACTCCTAAAACTAATGGAAAAATAGCAATCGCCAATTGTATGCCGCCTGTTATTAAAGCTTTTTTTTGAGGGTAATCTGGATTAGTAAATGAAAAAATTGCCCCTTGCAAAACGTATAAGCCGACTAAAAGAAATATAATTCCTAAAACTTTATTGTACATCTTAATTACCTTTTTTTATTTTTTATTTAAATAGCTATGTGAACATAACGGTCGCGCTGAGCACCCCTTAAGTTTAGTTTCAGGAAATCCCGCAGGGTTTTCTGGAAATAAACTTGAGGGTGTGGCTCCTGCTTTTTGTTGTTCGTAGCGTAGCGTAGAACGAATCAAAAAGCAGGTGGCACACGCTAGTGTGCTCAGCGCGACCGTTGTTCGTGCCCGCGGAGCGGGCACGAACAACTATTTATTAGTGGACATTATATCACCTTTTGGTATGGAGTTCAATATTAAAATGCCTATTTATTTGTATCATCTGTGTGGTATTTTTTTGAATTTTGTTTAGATTTCTCTACATGTTGCTTGAAATCTAATGTTTTTACTTGTATAATTACGGTTAAAAGGTATATTTTGGGTGTTATTGTTTGAATATATACATTAAAAGGACAAAATGTTTGTTTTAAAATTGAGGTAAAAAAATGAAAAAAAAGAAACTGCTTGATGTTGTTAGAGATAAAATTCGTTTCAAGCATTATAGCATGTCAACTGAAAAAACTTATCTGTTTTGGATAAAACAGTATATTTTCTTTCATGATAAAAAGCATCCTGCTGATTTAGATAAAAATGATATTGAACATTTTTTGACATATCTAGCTACCAAAAGAAAAGTAGCTCCTACTACACAAAATCAAGCTTTTAGTGCATTGTTATTTTTATATAGGGAAGTCTTGGGAATCGATATAAGCGAGTGGAATATCCAAGCTCTCAGAGCTCATGAAAGGCATCACATACCTGTTGTGCTGACCAAAGAAGAAGTTAGATTGATTTTAAACAACTTAGATGGTATTTATAAACTGATAGTTAGTTTGATGTATGGTTGTGGTCTTAGGATGAGTGAAGCTCTAAATCTTAGGATAAAAGATATAGATTTTGGGTTTGATAAGGTTTATGTCTGGGATAGCAAATCCTTAAAAGATAGAACTGTCCCACTGCCTATAAAACTCAAGCAACAACTTCTAGCACAGATTGAGACTGTTACACAACTGCATGAAAAAGATACGCGGGATGGGTATGGTACTGTTTTCTTGCCGTTTGCCTTGGAGCGGAAATTTCCCAAAGCAAAATTTGAGACAAAGTGGCAATATCTTTTTCCTATGAGAAATCTTTCAAAAGACCCAAGAAGTGGCGGTACAAGAAGGCATCATACACTCCCAAAAACTCTAAGTCGAAACATAACAGCAGGTACTTTAAAATCAAAAATCAACAAAAAAGTAACTTCTCACACTTTTCGCCACTCTTACGCAACTCATCTGCTTCAAAGCGGGGTGGATATAAGAACCATTCAAGAGCTTTTAGGGCACAAGTCTGTTGAAACTACTATGATTTACACACATGTCGTAAAAGAGATGAACAGGCAAGATGTTAAATCTCCTTTGGATTTTTAGATGACTGTGGCACTTTTTGGCGGTAGTTTTGATCCTCCTCATGTTGGGCATGAGATGATAGTGGATGAAGCTATAAAAGCTCTACATGTAGAGAAGATTTTTGTTGTGCCTACTTTCTTGAACCCTTTTAAAGGTGAGTTTAGTGCACCTGCTGTTTTAAGATATGAGTGGCTTTGTGAGATGTTTAAGGACAATCCAAAAGTAGAAGTTTTGGATTTTGAAGTTAGGCAAAAGAGACAAGTTCCTAGCATAGAAACTGTGAAATTCATCATAAAACGCTATAAACCAAAGAAGATTTATCTCATCATTGGAGCGGATAATTTTGCTAAACTTCATCTTTGGAAAGACTATAAAGAGCTAAAATCACTAGTAGAGTTTGTAATTGCTCCAAGAGATGATATAATTACGCCAAAAGAGTTGAAAAAAATCAAAATAAATGCTAATATCAGCTCTTCAGAACTTCGCGAAGATTTTAATCTATCATTTATACCTAGATGCATAAAAAACGAAGTTGAAGAATTTTACACAAGGAAAACGATGAAAAAAAGAATAGAAAATATAGTCAACCTTTTAAATGAGAAAAAAGCTGAAGATATCCAATCATTTGATATGAGCAGCAAAGACTATTTTGTAGATAGTGTTGTTATCGCTACAACGCTAGGAGAGAGACACGGGCTTGCACTTTTGGATTATCTAAAAGGTGAATTAAAAGGTGAAGGTGAGAAATTTTTAAATATAGACGAATCAAGCGATTGGGTTATCTTAGATATGGGTGATATCTTAGTTCATCTCATGAGTCCAGAATATCGCCTAAGGTACAATATAGAAGAATTTTTAAGCGAGTATAAATCTCCAGAAAATTAAAACAACAAGGATAAGAGTTACATCTTATCCTTAGCTTCAATCCCCATCAGTTTTAATCCAGTTCTTATACTTAGTGCTACCATGGCGAAAATCTTGAGATATTTTTCTTCATTTTCACTGCCGACTACTCTGTTTTCATTGTAAAATTTATGTAGATTTGCGGCAAGGGATACTAAAAAGTCACTTAGCCTTTGAACTTGCCTGCTAGTAAATGTATCTTCTATGACTTCTGGTAAAAGCAGTGCTGTAAAAAGCAAGTTTTTTGCGTTGTCGCTTAGATTTTCCAATTTAACATCTTGTACATCTTCTAATGTTTTGCCACTTTTTTTAAAGATTTGGTTTACTCTTGCATGTGCGTAATTGATATAAAAAATAGGATTTGTACTGTCTTGCTTTTTGAGCATATCAACATCAAATTCAAGGTGAGTATCAGCTTTTTTGCTCAAAAATATAAATCTCAGGGCATCTTTTCCTATCTCATCGACCACATCACTCATCAAGATAAAATTTCCACTTCTTTTGCTCATCTTAAAAGGCTCGCCACCTTTTAAAAGTGAAACCATTTGAGCAAGTATGACTTCTAGTTTACTCTCGTCATATCCTAGAAAATTTATAGCAGCTTTTACTCTTGCGATGTAGCCATGATGGTCTGCTCCCCAGATGTTTATATATCTGTCAAATCCTCTTTGGTATTTGTTGTCATGGTAGATGATATCGCCAGCTAGATATGTGGCACGCCCATCATCTCTTACTACAACTCTGTCTTTCTCATCCCCAAAATCACTTGAACGAATCCAAATCTTCTCATCTAGCTTATATGTTTTGTCACTTTTTTGAAGTTTTATAAAACTCTCATCCCATTTATCATACAATGATTTTTCGCTTACAAATTTATCAAATTCAATTCCGATATCTTTAAGGTTTTCTCGTATCAGTTCGAGCATCATATCTTTGCCCCAATCTGATAAAATCTCTATATTTTTTTTGTTTTTAAATATATCTTCATCAAAATCTTCGCTAGCTCTTAGGGCTAAATCTACTATATATTCACCTCTGTAATACTCTTGTGGCCAATCAACTTCCAACTTTAGAACATTTTCTTGTCCTGCTAAAAATATGGATAATCCCAAAAGAGCTATCTGATTTCCAGCATCATTGACATAATATTCACTATCTACTCTATAGCCCAAATGTCGTCCAAGTCTGCACAAAGTATCGCCTATGACGGCACCTCTTGCATGCCCTATGT
>JALUMJ010000010.1 GCA_027040375.1 Campylobacteraceae bacterium | reverse complement strand
ACAGTTGCTTTTAGAGCTGATATTGAAAAGCATAATGAAGAATTAGCTAGGATGAAAAAACCTCTAAAAAAAGTTCCGATGTATGGCAGTCAGTTGCAACTTACTGATGAAGTAATGGAGCAAGCTAAAAAAGACATAGAAGCTGAACTTAAAGCACAAAATAAACCTGAAAAGATTTGGGATAGAATCATTCCAGGGCAAATTGCTAGATTTATAGCTGATAATACTCAACTAGATCAACAATTTACACTTTTGAGTCAATTTTATGTCATGGATGACAAAAAAACAATCGAACAAGTAATCGAAGAAAAATCTAAGGAATTCGGTGGTAAAATCGAACTAGTAGATTATGTTAGATTTGAACTAGGCGAAGGTCTAGAGAAAAAAGGTTGTGATTTCGCTGCTGAAGTTGCTGACCAACTAAAATAAATATCAATAGTGGGGCGAAAGCTCCACTATCTCATTTCTCAAAAGGAAACATATGACCCTTTTAGAAGCTAAAAATATCTCCCATTCATTTGATTATCCTCTTTTTAAAGATATAAATTTTTCATTGGACGAAGAAGACTCAATGTCGATAACTGGCATAAGCGGAAGTGGAAAATCAACCCTTATGCATATATGTTCAACTCTGTTAAAACCAGATTTTGGAAGTGTAAAACTATTTGAGAATGACATATATAAACTAAATGAAAAAAAACTTGTAAACATTAGAAGAAAAGATATAGGGATTATATTTCAAGCTCACTATCTATTTCGTGGTTTTAGTGCTTATGAAAATATAGAACTCTCAGCATTGATGACAAATTTTGGCATAGATGATGAATTATTAGAAAAATTAAATATAAAAAATATTATAAATCAAAAAGTTGGAGAGCTCTCGGGTGGACAACAACAAAGAGTTTCGATTGCAAGAGTATTATCTAAAAAACCAAAGATTATTTTTGCTGATGAACCAACTGGAAATTTAGACCCTACTACTGCTGATGAAGTTATAAATATACTTTTTGATTATATAAGCAAAACAAAAGGTGCCCTTTTGTTGGTTACTCATGACGATAAACTCGCTAATAAATGTAAATATAAAAAATATTTAAGTATTGATGGTTTAATAGATAGATAATGCAATCTCTAATCGAACTATTAGGACAAAACCATGTGATTTTATTTCTTCTTTTGTTCGCTAGAGTATCAGGATTATTTGCTTTTTTTCCATTTTTTTCATATTCTACTATTCCTGTTAGTGTTAAAACTTCATTCGCAATATTTATGGTTATCTTTTTATACCCAATGGCAAGTATGCCAGATATTCAAATCAATGTGGCTACGATTAGTATCGCAATTTTGAGTGAATTATTTATGGGATTGATTGCGGGGTTGATACTAAATCTTGTATTTGCCATGCTACAGATGGCTGGTATGCAAATCTCTTTTGTCATGGGATTTACGATGGCAAATGTTCTTGACCCTCAGTCTAACACGCAAAGCCCAATTATCTCACAAATATTAGGTTTTTTTGGTTTATTGTTACTTTTGAGTTTTAATATTCATCATCTATTGATTATATTTTTGGCAAAATCATTGCATCTTTTACCTCTTGGTGAGTTCTATCCCGGAGGAAACTTATGGGGATATCTTGTTAAGTCAGTAAGTAGCATGTTTATCTATGGGTTTATTCTTTCTTTCCCGATAGTTGGACTCTCCTTACTAGCAGACCTTGTTTTTGGGATGCTTATGAAAACTATGCCACAGTTTAACTTACTCGTTGTTGGTTTTCCTATTAAAATTATGGTTGGTTTTGTTGTTTTGGTGGCAGTCTTATCACCAATATTATTAGTTTTTAAACGAGAATTTTTAGAAGCGATAAATCATCTTTTTTTTCTATTTTAATGCAATCATAATTTATATTGTAATAAAATAGGGAATTAGTACTTAGGTGCTAATAGAAAACTAGGAGGTTATTGTGCAATTTCTTTTGATAAACTCGAATCCAGCTGTTTCAAGACTAATTGGCTTAAGTATTGAAAAATTAGGTTATGATATAGATGAATTTAATAGTGATGACTTGGATTTAGATAAAATATATGATGTAACGATAGTTGATAGTGAATCTGCAAGTGATGACTCTATAAATTTGCTAAAAGAAGACAATAAATTAGGGTTGATTATATATATTGGTCCAAGAGGTAGTGCAAAACCTGATTTTGCTGATCTGTTTTTACAAAAACCATTTTTGCCAACTGATTTTGTTGATATAATTAAAAAAATTGATACTACTGAAGCAGAAAATAAAGAAGAAGAAAAAATAGAAGAAATAGAAGATATCTTAGATGATGATATTAACGAAGAAATTGATAGTGGAATATCTCTTGATTTAGATGAAATCGATAGTCTAGAGGAGCCTTTGTCAAATGATGAGTATAGTGATGACCAAGAAGACAAAGAGCTGGAACTTAAAGACGAATTGAACGAAGAAGAGCCTAGTGCTATAGAAGAAGTTGAAGCTACGCAAGAAGATGATGCGACAACCCAAAGTGATGATTTAGCCGAGAAAGAGCCTGATGAAAATGAAATGATTAGTGAAGAAAACTTAGAAGAAAATACATCTGAAGATGCAAGTGTTTCTATCTTAGATAGTGAAGATATAAATGAAGTTAAACAACTTCTAAAAGATGAAGAAAATGATGAAATTTTGGAATCAACTGATGAGCAAAAGAATGATTTGGAAGAGATAGAAAATGAAGACATTAATCTTGGTGAATTAGAAACTGATGAAAACAATGATGAGGATAATGCTGATATAGCTCCAGATGACTTTGATTTGAAATTGCCTGAAGAAATCAAGCCTGAAGTAGAGGATGAAGAAGAATCAAATGAAGAGACAATTGAAGAAGACTTGAGCTTGGATGACTTTGATGATGAGATTGAAGAAGTAGATGAAATTAGCAAAGATGAAGTTAGAGAAAAGATTAAAAAAGAAGATATAAGTTCTATAGATGATTTAAATGAAGATGATTTTAATGGAGTGTTTGAAATGCAGGAGAATCCACAAAGCAGTGGTGCGAATATAGAAATAGATAATATTAAAGATGAGCTAACACAAACAATTTCCAAGGATGTAAAAAATATTTTAGACAAAGATGAGATAAAAGATGCACTAAAAGGGCTAAAGGTAAATATATCTATTAGCTTTGACGAAGAGTAATCGTGAAAGGTAGCATACTCGTAATATCTGGACCAAGTGGCTCAGGCAAAAGCACACTTATGCATGAGATGATGAAAAGAATAGATGATACATATTTTTCAATCTCTACCACTACAAGAGAAAAAAGAGAGGGCGAAATCGAAGGCAAGGATTATCTATATATCAGCAAGGATGAATTTAGGCAAGGCATAGAAGAGGGAAATTTTTTAGAGTGGGCTAGGGTTCATGATAATTACTATGGAACTTCTTTAAAGCCTATACTAAAAGAGTTAAATCTAGGGAAGATGGTCGTTTTTGATATAGATGTGCAAGGACATAAAATAGCTAAAGAAAAATTTGGAAATATTATAACTTCTGTATTTTTAACAACGCCTTCCCAGCAAGTTTTAAAAGATAGGTTGATTCAAAGAGGAACAGATTCGAGCGAGTCTATAGAAAAAAGACTAAACAACGCAATTTCCGAGATGACTAGGGTAAAAGAGTATAATTATATACTTATAAATGATTATTTCGAAAAGACTTTAGAAGATTTGATCTCCATCGCACATGCATCTAAAAATAGAGTAGCATCATTAAATACAGAACAATTTATAAGTTCTTGGGCAAATATGTGAAAGTTTATAAAATAATGGTATAATGCCATCTTAAAAAATTAAAAAAGGGGAAATTATGGGTATGCCAAGTATGCCAGAATTGCTGATAATCTTAGCTATAGTAGTTTTATTGTTTGGAGCGAAAAAGATACCAGATCTTGCAAAAGGTTTAGGAACAGGGATTAAAGATTTTAAAAAAGCTATAAAAGAAGATGAGAAAAAAGAGAGTATAGATGCAGAAGAAAAAACTGCAGATACAAAACCAGTAGAAGACAGTACAAAAGCTTAAGGCTCTGTAATTTGAAAAGAAAAATTAACAATAGTATAAAAAATGAACTAGAAAGAGAGTTTATATTAGAAAAGCCAAAAGACCTCTCTTTCGGTCACTATGCGACGCCAGTTGCATTTTCTCTTGCAAAAGAGTTGAGAAAATCTCCGATTTTAATCGCTGAGGAATTAGCAAAAAAATTTGAAAAAAATGAAATATTTGAAGAAGTAAATGCACTCAAAGGTTATATTAATTTTAAATTAAGTGATGATTTTTTAGATGAATACACCACTTGGGCGATAGTAAATCAAGAAGAGTATGCAAAAGCAAAAAACAGTGAATCAATCCTACTAGAGTTTGTCAGTGCAAATCCTACAGGACCTTTGCACATAGGGCATGCAAGAGGTGCCGTCATAGGCGATACTTTGTGCAGACTTGGACGACATTTGGGCTATAGAGTAGATAGTGAATATTATGTCAATGATGCTGGAAATCAGATAGCTCTTTTGGGATT
>JALUMJ010000009.1:13334-16355 GCA_027040375.1 Campylobacteraceae bacterium | reverse complement strand
GCTAAGAGATATCAACTCTTTTGATTCGTTTTTAAAATTTTTAAAATTTTTTTGCTCTTCTTGAAGTTTTTTTTGTGAAAACACTAAAAACAGAGTTAAAAGTATCGAGATTAGTACTAAAAACATGGTGGAATATTGCTTAAAACCAGTCATAATGACACCTCTACAAGATAGCCTGCTTTTATTTTTCCTGTTTTTAGTATTTTTAATTTTTTTGCTATATATTTTTTAAATTTCTCTTCTCTTTTGTTGTTTGAAAACTTAATTACAAATTTTAGTTTTGAATTTTCATAAGATAACAAATCAAAAAACTCTTCTTTTGATAATTTGAATTTTCCAAGATACTTAATATTCTCTTTTAAAGTGTTTTGCTTTAAATCTATACTGGAGAGTTCTTTTTGCATACTTTTTATTTGAAAACTAGTTGTTGGGATATGATATTTTTGGATTAAACTGTTTTTTTCTTCTGTTAAAAAATTTCTCTCTTTTTGAATTTTTAATGTGTTTATTAAAAGCACTGATACAAGAACCATCAAAAACCACAAGATAAGATTTGTCTCTTTGGAGCTAACATGTAATTTCTGAAAACTTTTTGAATATATGTAGTTTGAAGAGAGTTTTTTATCTTTTAAAACACCTTTTGCATCTATTTGTGCTTCTGTATTTAACAATTTTAGAGGAATGTATGTGATAACTCCTTTATCTGAGACTATAGCATACTTATCGTTGACTTTTAAGAATACATCTTTGTTTAATAGTTCGCTTTGAGCAGTATATATTTTTTCTACCATTTTCAAATCGATGCCAATATGTTCCAAATCATATAAAATATGTTTTATGTCAAATGCAATAAATATAAATTCATTTTTATCTAATTTGAAAACTTTATATTTATAATTTCCAGCAGGTAAGATACCGTCAAATATTGATGGTGCCATCTTGGCAGCATCAAATACATACTTAACATTTAAATTAGCTTTTTTGGTCCAATAAAACTCTGGAGACAAAACCAAAATACTTTTTTTTGATAATTCCTCGCCGAAGTCTTTTGTCATAAAATAAACAGGTTTTTTTTCACTTTTAAAAAAGCTCAACATTACTCACTTTCTTTGTTTTTGTATCATAAACAAAAGATGCCTTATCTTTTATACTATTTATTTGATAATATATTTTAACCAAAACATAATAATTATTTGCTTTATTAAAATTTTTTAGGTTGTATCTTTCAGATATTTTCTTGTTTCTAGTGCTGTTTAAATCACTACATCCTGTATAGTTTTCACTATCAAGTCCTATCACATAAGCCAACTCTTTGCTTATTCTTTTGCAATCAAGCATGCTTGAATTTTTATTGCCAAAGTATATCAACTGTCCCCATGGCACACTAAATATATTTTTATCTTGCACAAGATTTGCATAATAGCTTTCCAATACTTTAAATTGATTTAAATCATAAATAGTTCCATTGGAATACTTTGGGTTTTGTAAGGAAATTTCACTTAAAGCCTCTCTTGCTAGACTATCTTTATCAATGGTATCTAGCACCAAAGATATAAAAAAACTTGGGTCTAAAATATTGTATTTTTCACAAATATTTTTTAAAAACTGTACAAGATTTTTATCAATTTTTTTATTTGCTAATATAGAATTTATATTTATCTTGTTGCTTAAAGGCACTATCCCAATATTTAGCCCAAGCTTACTTTTAGCATCATAAAATGGAGGTGCACCTAAAAGAAAATTTGCAAAATCACTCTCATCTTCGATTTGACTACTGTAACTATCAAGTAGCTTTTTTACATCGCTAAATAAAACAGAACTTTGGTTTTTTATATGTATGTTATCTACCTCGTTATGCACTTTGTTTGTAAGAGAAAATATAAAAGCGATAAGTGTACCTAAAATTGCAATAAATCCTAAAGTGATAAGTAAAGCTATGCCTTTTTTCATATAGTATTTTACAAATATGTATGTTAAGAGAGGCTGAAATATTATAAATTATTTTATTTATACCATATTGTTCATAATAATATGGTATAATATAGTAGAATTTATAATTAAAGAAGGGTGTAGTATATGAAGAATATGTTTTTAGCGATACTTATCGTGTTATTTGTTGTTGGTTGTGGTGGCAAAGGAGGTAGCGGCGATGCTGCTCTGCATGGTCAAGTCGGCAAGGGAAAGGCGCTTGATGCGGAAGTGTCAGCTTATGATGCAAATGGTCATTTGCTGGGTAAAAGTACTGTCGATAACGGAAGTTATAAGATGACTATTTTAGGTGGATATACTGGTGTTGTTGTGGTGGTTGCCAAATTAAAAAAATACTTTGATGAAAATCTTCAAAAAGCTGTAGATGTAGATAATTTGGACCTGAAAGCTTACTCAAAGATTACAAGTGGTGACATGGTCGTCAACATCACAGCTATAACAGATGTAGCAGCAAAAATTATAAAGGAACAAAAAATAGTTGATGCTAAAAAAATCGTGAGTATAAACAAATATGTTGCAACTATATCTGGCATTGGAAAAGTTGACCCCACAAAAGTTGACCCTGTTTATCTTAAACCAAATCAAGGAGCTATTGAAGATAATGCCAGTAATGCGGCTGGTTGTGTATTGCTTGGTGTTTCAGTTGATTCAAACTTGAGTACAAACGATAAGCCAATATTAGTTAAGACAAAAACTAAAGATGCGATTGCAAATTATTACCAGGCTATAATCAAAAAAGCTAAGGATAGTTCAGATCAGCATCTAAATAAATTGTTAAATACAAAAGATACTGTCGATACATATATAGGCACTGGTGGAGATATAGTAAAAGACAACATTGCGAAAGAGGCTACAAATGCCTTGCCTGTTGATGTGCGAAATAATTTAATTAAAGCTGCAACTGCACTTGATGTTATCGTAAGCGGTACAACAAACGATAATGCAAATGTAACCGATACTAACCTTACAGATGTAGGCATCACAGATGTAAACAGCTCAAACATAGATGAGTTAAACTCATTTTTAAATAGC
>JALUMJ010000009.1:0-13234 GCA_027040375.1 Campylobacteraceae bacterium | reverse complement strand
CAGAACTTGCCACTCTTGGTTTAGATGATGATTTAAACACATTAGATGCAAATCAAATGTCACTCTTTAACAGTGTTGTTCCTCCAAGTGATGCCAACAATACAGCTGAAAATATTGCTGATATAGCCTCTATCGTAAAAAGATTACAAGATATAGCCAATGGCGGTACCGCAAATCCTGCCCTAACAGCAGCAGACTTAGCAAAAATAGGTGTTACACCGACAGTAACCGCAAGTAACTTAGATGCATTCTTAAATGCAGTAAACGGTAAAGATATCAGTAGCTTAGATAAACTTAATGCTATAGCAGCCGCACAAGGTAAAATACTTGATGTTATCGTAAGCGGTACAACAAACGATAATGCAAATGTAACCGATACTAACCTTACAGATGTAGGCATCACAGATGTAAACAGCTCAAACATAGATGAGTTAAACTCATTTTTAAATAGCGCAGACATTAACGGAAGCGATGTTGATACTGTTGCAAAACTTCAAGCACTAAATGATGCACTAAATAAACTTATAGGAAACACAGGAGACTTAAGTGCTACAGAACTTGCCACTCTTGGTTTAGATGATGATTTAAACACATTAGATGCAAATCAAATGTCACTCTTTAACAGTGTTGTTCCTCCAAGTGATGCCAACAATACAGCTGAAAATATTGCTGATATAGCACATACTACCAAAGCAATCAGAGATGTTATAAGTGACACAACAGTATTGCCAGTAGGAACTCCATCTGATTATATAAACTATCTTAATAAGCTAGGTGTAATGCCAACAGTAAGTGCAGACAACCTAGATGGGTATTTGCAACTCTTGCAAAGAGATGGCAATGCTACATCGCTAGCAGATTTAAATGCTACATCGCAAGGATTGCTTGATAATATGAATAAACTTGCTCAAAGAGCAGATGACAACAACGCATCATCATCACCCGCGCTTACACAAGCAGACTATCAAGCATCAGGTCTTACAACTGATCAAACACACAATGTAATACTTTACAATGACTACCTTGATAGTGCAGAGATAAACAGTAGTAGTGTCAATACAACAGCAAAATTACTTGAATTAACAAGTGCAGTTGATGACCTTAAATCAAATGCGATACTCAGCGATACTGAGTTTGCCACACTTGGACTTAGCAATGATATGGATTTATCAAACACATATCATCTAAATCTCTTAAATGATGTATTGGTGCAAGACAACAATAAAACATCCGCACATTTGCATGAATTAGCTAAAGCAGTTAAAATAGTGCAAGATGTAGCAGACGGTACAACAAGCCTTCCTCTTTCTTCTTCAACAATACCTACAAGAACTCAGATGCTAACAGCGCTTGCAACATTGGGAATAACAGGTGTAGATGATGTGGCGCTAGATGATTTCTTAACATCTCTTGGTGATGCAGGAGCAAGTGGTGCTGATACACTCTCTGAGATCCAATCTTTTGCAAAACCGGCACCGTTACCAGGAAATTTAACTATCACAGATGCAAATATGACAACAGTTATAACAAGTATCTATGATGCATCAACAGGCACAGCCATAGATGTAAATGGAACAATCGATCATAACATTACCATCTCTATTCCATACACAGTAACAACCAACGATGTTAATCTCTCAGAGTATAATAGTAGCGTTAAAACGATAGCTATATCTGATACAAATAACTCTGAGGCAAATGTAAAAGTATATGTTCACTGGGATGCACAAACACTAGGAGTTGGAAATGGAACATTCCTTGGAGCCATAGTAGTAGATGATTCTCAAGGAAATAACGATGGTATTTACGAGGCAAAAAGATTGGATCTTAATGATACTAATGGCTCAATTGTAGCTGCAATTGACTATGCAATAGATAGCAACGGTAGTGTAGGAACATTAGTCCTTAAGATTGTATCTGCTATTCCAGATAGAAACTATTATGTACAGACAAATGGTAAATATGAGCATAAATTTCTTTACCTTGCTGTGACCAATCCAGATACAGGAAAATCTTGGCTAAATAATAACTTGGGGGCAGAGTATGCAGATGCAAATAACCCTAATGGCAACTTTAATCCAATGCAACAAGCCACAGCAAGTGATGATTATAAAGCTTACGGTTCACTCTTTCAGTGGGGAAGAAAAGCAGATGGACATGAGCTTGTAGACTGGACAGATGGATCAACGGGAAGTGGAAAATATGGAGCAACAGATACAAATGCAGATGACCCAGATAATTCACTCTTCATTACAGAAGGAAATGATCCTTATGACTGGAGAATAAACCAAGATAATACATTGTGGGCAAGTGAATCAGCTATAAATAATGTCTGTCCGCAAGGATATAGACTACCACTCAATATAAATAATAACAACGATACAGATAATGAGTTTTATATGGAAACACAAACTTGGAGTGATCAAAATAGCACAGGTGCTATAAATAGCACACTTAAATTGCCGATGCCTGGTATTCGTAGTAATAGCGATGCAGATATATACGGCCCAGGAAGTAAAGCCTACTACTATATTGGGACTGCCCATGGGGATCGTGCTCGTAATTTGAATTTCAACACTACATCAGTGAGTCCAAATAATGACAGCTATAAGTCATATGGTATGTCTGTCCGTTGTATAAAAAAATAATGCGATAGCGTTATTTGATTTCCCTCGTTCCCAGCGTTATCGCTGGGAACGAAACTATTTTATGATCGAAACCATATATTAGAAAAATAGAGGTTTAAATAATGAAGAGCTTAAAAATAATTATGCTAGTTATAGTACTGTTTTTATGCCACAATACACTTATAGCACAAGACAGATTCAAACAAAAAGAACTTGATGGCCTGAGCTCTTTAAGATACTATAAAAAATTTGATTCACTAAACTACATAGAAAAAAAAACTATTTTGCAAAAATATAACAAAAGAGAACATATCTATCTATTGGCTACAAAAGCTGGCGTACAAAAAACAGATGTTTACAAAGAACATATGAAACTCATAGGGAAAGAGCAAGCTATGCGTCTTTTTTTGACGAATCATAGACAAAATATAAAAATTACAAAACCTCAAATGAAAACTTACTATGAAAAACACATAAGAGATTATACAAGTGTTCATGCATACACAATAGTTAGAAACAATAAAAAAGGAAAACAAAACATACAAAGCTACATCAAACAACTTGAACAGACACCAAAATCAAAACAGTTTGTGCTTTTTAAAGAATTAGCAAAAAAATACTCTTTGCACCCTAGAAGAAGTAAAGGGGGAGATCTGGGTTTTATAAGATATGGCACAATGGTGCAACCTTTTGGGAAAGAGGCATTTAGACTTAAGGAGGGAACATTCAATCATAAGCCATTTTGGACAACACTTGGATGGCATATAGTGTATATAAAAGAGCGGGGGATAACACCATTTGTGAAAGCAAAAAAAAACATAGAAGATATTTTAAGATCACAAAAATACAAAAAATGGTTTAACACATTATAGTATTTTAACCTTTTTTGCTTCCAACCTTCTGATTGGACACATATATGAGGGTTTAGTGTAGCGTTGATGATGCTTAATGTTAAAAAGTTAATTGCTGTATAAAATAGCATAACCATTGTAACTAAAGGTAAGATTTGATATAATTACATTATTTAGGTGGAGTATTATATGAGAAAAGGTTTTTCGCTTATAGAGCTTATGATTGTTATCATTATTCTTGGGCTTTTGGCAACATTGGTAGTTCCTAATTTAATCGGTCAAAGTGAACAGGCTAAAGTAAAGCTTACTTGTGTTCAAATGCATTCTCTTGGTGATGCTTTAAAGTCTTTTAAAATTGCAAATGGTTCATATCCGACCACCAGTGAGGCACTAAAAGCTCTTATAACCAATCCGAATCCTACCATATATACATCATATCCAAATGGAGGTTTTATTGGTAGCAAAAAAGTTCCGACTGATCCGTGGAAAACTCCGTATATATATGTTAGAGATTCCGATTCTTATGATATTATCTCTTTGGGTGCTGACAAAAAAGAGGGTGGGAGCGGTGACAACAAGGATATAAAACTATCTACATGCGAATAAACGCTTTTAGCCTAATAGAGCTAATAGTGGTAATTTTACTACTTGGTGTTATGTATTCTTTAGTGCTTACAAATTTTAAATCTAAAAAAGATGTTAAAGTTATGAGTTTTAAAGAACTACCTTCTTATCTGCAAAAATTGGATTTAGATATTGATGGCGTATTTTTAATATATGGAAATAAGTGTAATAAAGAAAAACTGTTATCAGGAGAAAACCAGTATCAAGATAATATTGACTTGCCGTTTAACAAAAGCTTTAAAACTTATAAAATGAATAATTTTGAAATTATAAAAGAGTTTGATTATGATGATATGGTTTTAGATAAAAAAGAGCAACATGTATGTTTTAAGCTAAATCTAAGAAAAGGGAAATTTGTTGATAAAATTATTTTAAAAACAGCAAGCAAATACCTTTTATTTGTACCTTTTTTTCAGACAATAAAAACTTTTGATTCTCTACTTGGAGCACAAAAAGCATATTTGCAAACAGATCTTTACCCTAAAAATACAGATGACTATTATAAAAAATAGCAAATCAGCTTATTTGCTTGTGGAGACAATAGTAAGTATCATTATTCTTTCCATAGTTGGAATTGCTCTTTTAAAAATTACTTCCAATCAAAAATCTTTGTATTTAATTGCGACCAAAAAACTCCAATTTTCAAGATATATTTCACTAATTTTAGATGAACATAATATTAATTTGCACAATAAAGATATAAATTTATATGATATGGTTAAAAATAAATATAATTTAAAAAATGATTTTGAGATAAAAGAATTAAAAAAAATCAAACTACACTATTCTCAAAAATACAAATCTATAGTAAATATGAAACAGGATGATAAAAATATTAACATCCTGATAGATGAAATTATAGTTAAAAACAGAGACGGTGTTTCAAAATTTCTTACGGTAAAACAATGATGAAATACTTGCATAAAAATAAAGGCTTTACTCTCATTGAAGTCCTTGTTTCCATCGTTTTGCTAGGATTAATCACTCTTTTTGTTGCTTCAACAATTTATCAAACCAAAATTAATAATAAACTTTTTCAAGATAAAATCAAAAAAAACAGTAGAAATGAAATATTTTTAAATGTTTTATATAATGATATCTCCCAATCAAGCAACTTAAGCATAAATAACTATAAACGATATTCGATAATCAGTTTTTCAAGCAATAATTCAGTCTATGGCATAAGCCACCCATATGTAACATGGTTGGTGCTAAAAAAAGAAAATAGCATTGCAAGATTTGAATCTGCTAGGAAAATAACACTGCCGATAAAGAGCGATATGCAAAAATACACATACATGGATATCGTGCAAAAAAATTGCGAATATTTTCAAGTTAATCTCTCTAAAAACAAAAAACAGATACTAGTCTTCATAAAAAACAAAAAACAAAAACCATATATATTTGAAGTTAATAAATTATAAACTAATTAAGCAAAACTTTTAGCAATTTTCGCTATCATTTCACAAATAGATTGCATATTGCCCAAGGTTTGGGCTGACATAATGTTGCATGATTTCTACATGTAAAGCTACTTCTCGTCATACTTTTGCAATACTAAACAAATCACACAAGGATATAATTATGGAAAGAAGAGGGTTTTTAGTGGGTTCTATGGTATTGGGTGCCATGGCGATAGTACCAAGCGAGATGTTTGCTGTGGAAAACAGAAGAAGATTTAAGGTTATTGCTGACTTTGATATAAAATATGATGAGAAAGATTTTCCTGCAAAACTATGGTTTCCTTTGCCTTATGACAGCGACTATCAAAAAGTAAGATCTTTAAAATTTAGCGGAAATTATGATGATTCAAATATAAATTCGGATAACAAAGAAGATGCTAAAATCTTATTTGCAAGCTGGAAAAAGAGTGATAAGAAAAAAACTCTACATGTAGAGATGGAAATAGAGACAACTTATAGAAGTGTTAATCTAAAATATATCAAAAAAGCAAGCAGTAAAAACTTGCCAATTCCCGCGAGTGTGAAAAAATTCTTGGAGCCATCTTCTCACATACCAACTGATGGTAAGATAAAAGAGATAGCTGATAAATTAACAAAAGGTATGACTGATAGATTCCAAAAAGTTCAAGCTATATATAACTGGGTTACAAAAACAACTTTTAGAGATCCAAAAGTTATAGGTTGTGGCGTAGGAAATGCAGGCAAGATGGTTGAAAGCGGTTATTTTGGCGGGAAATGTACAGACATAAGTTCTTTATTTGTAGCTCTTACGAGAGCCGCTGGTATTCCTTGTCGGGATGTTTTTGGCATAAGGCTTGGGCTTTCACATTTTTCAAAAGCGTTGGGAAAAGCGGATAAAAATGGCTTTGCAAATATATCCACTTGGCAACACTGCCGAGCAGAATACTACATACCAGGAATTGGTTGGGTTCCAACAGACCCAGCTGATATCACGAAACTTGAACTTGTAGAAAAATTAAATTATAACGACAAAAAAACAAAAGAGTTAAGAGCAAAATATATAAACTCGTGGGAGATGAACTGGGTCGGATTTAACTGGGGAAGAGACTTTGTGCTTAGTCCAAAACCTGAGCAATTTCCTATAAATATGCTAGGTTATCCTTATGGCGAAGTTGACGGAGATGTACTAAACTACTACTCTCCAAGAGCATTTGCATATAAGATAACATCCCAAGAGATAAAATGACATTAGATTGTAAGAATTTAGACTGTCCAAAACCTGTCCTTAAAACCAAAGAGGCATTTGAAAAACTAAATGATGATGACATAATGGATATAGAGCTAAATTCTTACTCATCTATAGAAAATGTTAAAAGATTTGCAAAGAACCAAAATATTTATTTTGAGATCAAATCTAGTACAAAAGAGATGACTGTTGTCACTTTAGTGAAGGGCTATGAGTGTGGATTGGAGCCACAAAAAAGAGACAAATCTTTTATCGCTATCATCGTAGGCTCCATCATCTCTGGTTTATTTGCTAGCACATGCTGCCTTGCACCATTTCTGTTTTTAGTTTTTGGAGTAAGCGTTAGTTCTTTGTCATTTTTGCAGATTTTTGCACCATATACTGTTTATTTCTCTATATTATCAGTGTGGTTGATGCTTTATCTTTGGTATGATTATTTAAAGCACACAAAAGATAAATTGCATTGCGAAACTTGGCTTTCTAAAAACTACAAAATGCTATTAAATATCGGCAGTATTTTAGTAATCACACTAATCACATACCCTTATTGGGTAAATTATTTATTGGAGTAATATGAGATATATTTTTTTAATTTTGGCTGTTTTTTCACTCTCTTTTGCAAAAGTTGCGATTATACATGTAGAGGGTATGACTTGTCCACTTTGTACGATGGCTATTAAAAAATCACTTAAACAAATCGATGGAGTAAGTAAGGCAAAGGTGAGATTAAACACTAAAAAAGCAACAGTTTATTTTGATGATAAAGTAGATAAAAAACAACTTTTAAATGCGATAAAAAGAGCTGGATATAAGGGTAAAATAGAATCAATAAAGTAAGTTTTTAAACATCTTTTGATATAATAAATACCGTAATTTATATGGGGGGAATATGACCCTGGTGGGCATCACGGGCTTCAAACCCGATGGGAGTTTAGTTGACTAGGTTCCGGTAGGTTCGATTCCTACTCCTTCTCGCCGTATTTGATTAATGTTTTTTTACTCTTTATGATTAGTGGTTAAATTATACTTAATTTTTGGTAAATTTAAGTATAATTTGGACAAAAAATTTAGGGCGAAGTTATGAAAAATTTTGATGAATTAAAAAAACTTATAGAGATGAACTCTTTTACGAAAAACAAAGAAGGAGTAGATGCAAACGCTGAGGTTTACAAGAAGATATTTGATAATCTAGGCTTTACATGTAAAACTTATGAGCGCGAAGAGATAGGCAACCACTTGCTTTTTAAATCAAAAAAAGAAGAGGGCAAAAAACTTCTTCTTTTGGGTCATATGGATACTGTTTTTCCTGCTGGATCATTTGAAAAATTTGATGAAGATGAAGACTGGATATATGGACCTGGTGTTTGCGATATGAAAGGCGGAAATATAGTAGCCATAGAAGCACTTAGAAGTATATATAAAAAATATGGCGCAATCAAAAATATAGATTTTTTACTAGTCAGCGATGAAGAGGGCGGAAGTGATGACTCAAAATTTGTCAGCTCTGCTATCGCTAAAGATTATGACTATTGCATGGTATATGAAGCAGCTGGCAAGAATCTGGAAATTGTAGTGGCTAGAAAGGGAGCAGGGACATTTTATATGGATATTGAGGGCAAGGCAGCACATGCTGGAAATAATTACAAGCTTGGAATTGATGCAAATTTAGAAGCGGCTTATAAGATACAAGAGTTGATAAAGTTGACAAATCTTGATGAGGGAACGACTGTAAATGTTGGAAAGATAGAAGGTGGTGTTGGAGCAAATACGATTTCACCTTGTGCGAAGCTTACTTTTGAAATCAGATATACCCATGCGAGTGAGAGAGATAGGGTTTTAAAACAGATAGATGAGATTGTAAAAGCTTCACATGTAGAAGGTACTACATCGTTTTTAAGTGGGGGAATTCAAAGAGATGTTATGGAGGAAAATGAACCTCAAACTCTGTTTTTAAAAAACATAGAAAACTATACTAAAGAGAAGCTACTAACTGAGGCAAGGGGAGGCGTGAGTGATGCAAATATAGTCTCATCTTGCGGAACTCCCGCACTTGATGGTTTTGGACCTTTTGGAGATGGAGATCACACCGCACACGAGAGGGCTTTAAAAAGTAGTTTTACACAAAGAATCAATCTTTCAACAAAGATTTTTGAGGGTTTAATGGAGGGAAAAATATAATGGAATTAAAATTAGGGATACCAAAAGGAAGTTTGCAAGACGCAACTATAGGAATATTTAAACAAGCAGGATTTAACATAGGTGTTAAATCAAGAAACTATTATCCAAGTATAGATGATAAAGAGATATCTTGTATGTTGATTCGAGCTCAAGAGATGGCTAGATATGTAGAAGGTGGACAGATTGATTGTGGACTTACTGGGCTTGATTGGATAAAAGAAAATAGAGCTGATGTGATAGAATTAAGTGAGTTGATATATGCAAAAACTAGCTTTAAACCTATCAAATGGGTGCTTGCAGTCAAAGAAGATTCTGACATCAAAAGTGTAAAAGATTTAGAAGGTAAAACTATAGCCACTGAGGTAGTAAATTTGACTACTGATTATCTAAGGAGTCATGGTGTTAGTGCAAATGTTGAATTTAGCTGGGGAACTACAGAAGTAAAAGTACCAGAACTTGCAGATGCGATAGTCGAGATAACAGAAACAGGCTCAAGCTTAAGAGCCAACAACCTAAAAATTATAGATACCGTTCTTGAGACTACTACTAGATTTATAGCAAATAAAAAAGCTTATGAAGACCCTGAAAAACGACGCAAGATGAAAAACATTATCATGATGTTACAATCAGTAATAAATGCCATACCAAAAGCTTGCATCATGATGAATGCCCCAAAAGATAAACTAGATGAGATTCTTGAGGTATTACCAACGAAAAATCCTACAGTTTCTCACTTAGCCAAAGGTGATTGGGTCGATATAATTGCAGTGATGGATAAACATATTTTAAGGGAAGTTCTACCAAATTTAAAAGATAAAGGCGTAAAATCTATAGTCGAGTTACCTATAAATAAGATTATAGATTAGCCGTTAAGACCATAATCAACAATCTCTCCATCTAGCGTTTTAAAAAACTCAATGATGTCGTTGATTTGCTCTTTTTTTAACTTTTTGTTTGTATTTGCTTTACCCTCGATTTTTATAACATTAAAGAGGCTTTTTATGCTACCATTGTGATAGTATGGTTCTGTTTTTATAATATTTCTCAAAAGTGGAACACGGATAATCTGCTTATCGTCTTTTCCTTTGAAGTTGCCTATATTTTTAAAAGGATAAGCTTCTTTAAATTTTGGAAATTTTTGTATCGTTTGTCCACCAAGAGTGACTCCATAGTGGCATTTAGTGCATCCTTGTTTGATAAATTGGACTAAGCCTTTTTTTGCTTTTTTACTGATGGCATTATCATCCCCATCTAAAAAATCATCAAATTTTCCTCTAGTTATTAGTGTTCGCTCATATGCTCCTATAGCTTTTTCTATGTTTTTAAAAGTGATGATTCCATCAAAGGCGTCTTTAAAAGTTTCTTGATATATGACACTATTTTTTAATCTTACAACAAGCTCTTCTGGAGTTAAATTCATCTCAAAATGAGCTTGAATAGGACCCCCTGCTTGCTCTTCTACACTTTTAGCCCGCCCATCCCAAAACAGAAATTTTGATAAGGAAGCATCAAGAACGGTTGGAGAATTTAAGTGCTTTGGATTTACTCTTTTTTTAAATCCTATGGCAGTTGGTAGATTGTCATCACCACCTTGGGAAAGTTTGTGGCATGATGCACATGTGAGCGTTTCATCTCTTGAAAGAAGTGGCTCAAAAAAGAGAGTTCTTCCTAGATTTATCTTTTGTATCGTTAAAGGATTTCCAGCTTTTTTTGCTATAGTTTTTAGCTCTTCATATGTAGTTGGTGCAGATTTTAAGCCATTTTTCTTTGCTAATACTCTTAAACTTGCATCACTTGTATCAAATGCATACAAAAAAAGCGAAGTTGCGAGTATAAGAAAAAGTAGTTTTCTCATTCTAATACATCAGTAAAAACTGCCTTTGCTCCTTCATCAAATAGTTTCATCCTTTCATTTTTATCATTTACTGTAAATATGTTCACAAAAATTCCAGCATTGCTTATGTCTTTTATCAAATCTGAATCAGCAATTTTCAATGAAGGATTATAACTTCTTACTTTTAGCCTCTTTAGTCGTTTCACTAAATCTTTTGAAGGAGCCTTCTCTTCTAGGGCTGCTGTGTCAATATGTGGGTTAATTTTAAAAGCTTGCCTTAGGTATTTATGGTTAAAAGACGAGAGTAGAACTAGATTTGCCATGACATGTTTTTCGATAAGATCTATGATGATTTTTACAGCTGTTTTACCATAGTCTGTCCTAGATATATTTTTTATCTCTATATTTACAGGAAAATTATGTTTTTTAAAAAGTTTTAAAACTTGGTCTAATGTCAATATCCTTTGAGTTTTTAGGGCTTTCAACTCCTCTATTTTAACAGTACCATTTGCTATCGTTTTAAAAGGGTCATCTCTTATAAACCAAGAACCAAAATCCAACTTTAGCAACTGCTTATATGTATAATCCCTGACTCTATAAGGTTTTTTAAATTTTTTAAATTCTTTTACATTACTTGTTCGCTCAAGTGTACTGTCGTGTATGATAACAGGGATACCATCCTTACTAAATGCAACATCTAGTTCTATAAAATCACTACTTTTCATAGCCTCTTTAAAAGCTGACTTAGTATTTTCCGGCCTAATTGATCTAGCCCCTCTGTGTGCTACTATAAGCTTTTTGTTTTTATCAAAATTTTCCCAAAATGACATATCTGTAATCCTAATTTAAAATTTTGAAAATGTATCATATATATACTTAATTTTTATTTTAAATTAAAGATTAATAAATGGGGTGATATAATACTCGCCTATTAAAAAGGAGATTCTCTTGGAATATATAGATTTAAACAATTTGTTTCCAAAGCGAACATCAAATTTTTCTAAAGATGAGGTATTTGATGTAGCTATTGTGGGAGCTGGTGTAGTGGGTACGGCTATCTTTAAAGAGTTTTGCGAGCAAGGTGCAAAAACAGTTCTTGTCGAAAAAGCAAATGATATACTCGAAGGTGCAAGCAAAGGAAATAGTGCTATCTTACATACAGGTTTTGATGCTCCGCCAGATACTTTGGAACATGAATGTGTTCAAAGAGGATACGCAGAGTATATGAAGATAAAAGACGATATGAATCTACCTTTTCTAAATACAAAAGCCCTCGTCGTTGCTTGGAATGATGAACAACTTGAAAAGCTAGATGCCATAAGAAAAAAAGGATTAGGAAACGGAGTAAAAGAGTTAGACCTTTTATCTCACGAACAAATTATAAAAAGAGAACCAAATCTTTCACTTGATGCAAAAGGGGCGATTTTGGTTCACGGTGAGTCTTTGATAGACCCTTGGAGTGCACCTTTGGCATATCTCAAAAAAGGGATAAACTGTGGCGGAAAGACAGCATTTTCACACGAAGTAAAAGATGGACATTATAATGGTAAATACTGGGAGCTAGAGACTTCGCAAAAGCCTATAAGAGCAAAAGTTATAATCAACGCGGCTGGACTCTATGGCGATATCGTTGATGCCATAAAAGGCTCAAAAGATTTTAAAATCATACCAAGAAAAGGACAATTTGTCATCTTTGATGAAACTGCATACAATCTTATAAACTCTATCATACTGCCAGTTCCTACAAAAAGAACCAAAGGAGTTGTTATCACTAAAACTGCTTTTGGCAATA
Source organism: Campylobacteraceae bacterium (assembly GCA_027040375.1). Taxonomy (GTDB): domain Bacteria; phylum Campylobacterota; class Campylobacteria; order Campylobacterales; family Sulfurospirillaceae; genus JAADIZ01. The sequence continues at coordinate 658 of JALUMJ010000009.1, read as the reverse complement.
TCTTAGTAGGACCAACTGCCGAAGACCAAGAGAGCAGGACAGACAGCCGAACAGTCAAAGAAACACTTGAAGACTTAAAAACCAAAGCATTTCATATGTTGCCTTCTTTAAAAAATCATAAAGTTACCGCAACTTTCGCAGGACTCAGGCCGGCATCTGATGAAACTTATTATCGAGTAAAAATCAATGATGACAAAAATTGGATAACAGTGGGCGGCATAAGATCAACTGGACTTACCTCTTCTTTGGGACTCGCGAAGCATATATTTGAACTTAATAATACAAAATATGAAAAAAGCCTAAAAGCCGATGAAAAAATATGGGTTCCAAATATAAGTGAATTTGCCCCTAGAGACAATCAAAAAGAGGGTTATGGAAAAATAGTTTGCCATTGTGAATGCGTAACTGAACGAGAAATAAAAAATGCATGTCACGGTGAAAGTGGAGCTGGAAATATCGGTGGCTTAAAAAGAAGAACGAGAGCTATGATGGGACGATGTCAAGGCTTCAACTGTGAAGCTGCCATCACAAAAATCTGCGAAAATGAGGTAAAAAATCATGAATAATGTACAAATAGCTATCATTGGAGCAGGACCTGCTGGAATCAGTGCAGCACTAGAATTAAAGAAGCTTGGGTATAGTGATTTGATTGTTTTTG
>JALUMJ010000008.1 GCA_027040375.1 Campylobacteraceae bacterium | reverse complement strand
AACAATGTAGGTATCGGAAATGATCATACTATATATGCACTTGTTGATGGTCATGTGGAATTTGGAAGATATGATAAAACTAGAAAAAAAGTTTCAGTAATCCCAGCATAGATATAAAATTATAGGTGGATTTTATCCACCTCTCTTCTTAAAAATAGTTTTTTAAGCACTATTTATCCAAAAATACTCTAAAATACACCATATATAAATAAAAGGTTTTCAATGTTCATAGACAATGTAGAAGTTACTTTAAGCTCAGGCAAGGGCGGTCCGGGAAGTGTTTCTTTTCGTAGGGAAAAACATGTAATTCAAGGCGGTCCAGATGGTGGAGATGGAGGAAGAGGCGGTGATGTCTATTTTAAAGTAGATAATAATACGCACACCCTATCTCATTTTAGAAGAAAACAACATCTCAAAGCAAAAAATGGACAACCTGGCATGGGTAGAAAGATGTACGGAAAAGCTGGTGAATCATTGGATATTGTGGTGCCGCCTGGCACTCAAATAATAGATGCCCAAACAAAAGAAGTATTGTTTGATATGGTTAATGATGGTGAAAGAATTCTTTTTTTACAAGGCGGAAAAGGCGGTCTTGGAAATGTTCATTTTAAAAGTTCAACCAATCAGAAACCAAATTATGCGCAGCCTGGTCTTCCTGGAGTAACAAGAGAAATAAAACTAGAATTAAAATTGATTGCAGATGTTGGACTTGTTGGATTTCCAAATGTTGGAAAATCAACTCTTATATCTATCATATCAAATGCTAGTCCAGAAATAGCAAATTATGAGTTTACCACTTTAACACCAAAATTAGGTGTAGTGGATGTTGGCGATTATAGGTCATTTGTTATGGCTGATATTCCTGGAATCATAGGTGGAGCTAGTGATGGAAAGGGCTTGGGTATAAAATTTTTAAAGCACATAGAGCGAACTAAGTTTTTACTTTATATGTTGGATGTATCAAGCTATAGAACTCTAGAGGATCAGTTTTTAACTTTAAAACAAGAAGTTGAAAACTTCTCACCAAATTTATCAAAAAGAGAATACGCAATTGCACTTACAAGATGCGATACTAAAGACACTAAAGCAATAAATGAATACACACAAGAAGTTTTGGATTTAGTCGGATTAAAAGCAAATATAAAAGTAGATGATGAAAAATGTCAATTTTTCACGCAAGACATATATGAAAGAGACAAAGCAAAACCATATTTCGTGATGCCAATTTCATCAATCGCAAAAATAAATATTGACCCACTAAAATATGCACTAGCAGACATAGTTTACGAAAATAAGAATTAGAAAAATTCGCAGGACATAACTATATGTCCTTTATATGAAATTTAATCCTAGATTTATTCCAATTAAAGGGGATATTAAATGAATAAACAAAGAGTTGTTGTAAAGGTGGGAACCCATGTTCTCAGTGAACAAAATAGACTTTGCAAAGAAAGAATGTTTAACCTAGTTAAGTTTTTAGCTGAACTTATGGAGGAGTATGAGGTAATGCTTGTTTCTTCTGCGGCAGTAGTTGCTGGCTATGCAAAATTAAAACTCGATAAAAACAAATTGCATAATCGACAAGCTATAGCGGCTATTGGACAACCTCAATTAATAGCAAAATACAATAAAAAACTAGAGTCTTTTGGAAAAATAGGAGCCCAGTTACTTTTAACTGCTGATGATTTTGATTCTAGAAAAAGAACATATCATGCTAAATGCACTGTAGAAACTTTATTAAATCACGGAATACTGCCAATCATAAATGAAAATGATGCCACAGCAACAGAAGAATTAGTTTTTGGAGATAATGATCAGCTATCTTCTCGTGTTGCATATTATTTTGATGCAAAACTTCTTGTATTGTTATCAGATATAGATGGCTATTATGACAAGGATCCAAATAAAAATAGTGATGCAACTATGAGAAAAATTGTTACAAAAATAGAAGAAAAGGAGCTAAAAGCAGATTCTAAAACAGATTATGAATTTGCAACAGGTGGCATACTTACCAAATTAAAAGCAGCAGATTATCTGATGAAAAGAAAGATAGACATGTTTATTACAAGTGGTTTTGATTTGGATGATATAAGAAGTTATATGTTTAAGAATGATCACAAAGGTGGTACACTCTTTACATGTAAGGATAGATAAATGATAAAAATTGTTTTTATGGGAACACCTGATTATGCAACATGTATTTTACAAGAAATTTTAAAGGCAGAATTTGAAGTTCCGTTATTGATAACTCAGCCTGATAAGCCAATAGGAAGAAAACAAATATTGACTCCGCCCCATATTAAAAACTGGGCGGAAAAAAATGACTTAGATATTGATATTTTACAGCCTAAAACATTAAGGGAAGATGGCATAGCTAGGAAAATATCTTCTTATAAGCCAGATTTTATAATCGTAGCTGCATATGGGCAAATACTTCCAGAAGAGATATTGGAAATCTGCCCATGTATAAATTTACATGCATCTCTGTTGCCGAAATTTAGGGGAGCTAGTCCAATACAATCTGCTATATTGGAAAATTATGAGTTTACTGGTGTAACGGCTATGTTGATGAAAGAGGGAATGGATGATGGAGATATTTTGGCTTTAAGGTATATTAAAGCTAGAGAAAAAAAAGTTGATCAACTTTTTGTAGAGTTATCACAAACAGCAGCTAAACTCACTTTAAATGTTATCAAAAACTTTTCTCATATACAACCAATCAAACAAAATAGTGCTGATGCTAGCTATTGTGTTAAAATCAAAAAGGATAATGGATTAGTTAGTTTTAATGAAAATGCATCAGAGATATATCAAAAATTTTTAGCTTATACCCCTTGGCCTGGGATTTTTTTAGAAAATGGTTTGAAATTAAAAAATATTGAATTAATTGAAGCAAATTCTACAAATCAAGAATGCGGTTTAATTGAAAACATAAAAAATGATAACATTGTTGTAACTTGTAAAAAAGGTTCAATTTTAATCCATAGTGTACAAGCTCCATCAAAAAAAGAGATGAGTTGTCCAGATTATGTTAGAGGAAAAAGGCTTAGCGTTGGTAGTAAATTGGTTTAACACCATAAAATCAACGCATATTTACCTTGTTGACGAATTAAAGAAAGGCAATATTAACAAGCCGACACTGATTGGTGCTGATTTTCAAACTGATGGTATTGGTAGTCGTGGAAATTTATGGGAAGGCAAAGTTGGCAATCTTTTTTTCTCATTTTGTGTAGAAGAGAAACACTTACCAAAAGATTTACAATTAGCATCAATTTCTATATACTTTGCATACCTCATGAAAGAGGTATTGAGCTCATATGGTTCGAAAACATGGCTAAAGTGGCCAAATGATTTTTATATAAAAAATAAAAAAATAGGGGGAGTTATAACTACTAAGGTTGGAGACAAGATTGTTAGTTCGATGGGCATAAATATAATTGATTCTCCCCAGAATTTTGGTATTTTAGACATATATGTTGAACCAAAGAAATTAGTAAGTGATTTTCTTGAGATAATGAAAAAAAATATATCATGGAAGCAAGTTTTTAGTAAGTATAAGATAGAATTTCAAAATAGCAAGGAATATTTTTTTCATTTGGGCGGTGAATTGAAATCTTTGTCACAAGCAAAACTTTGCGAAGATGGGTCTATAGAATTGGAAAAAAGAAGGGTGTACAGTTTAAGATGAGTGAAATAATTACTATTGCAAATCAAAAAGGTGGAGTTGGCAAAACAACTACAGCTGTCAATCTTGCAGCCTCGTTGGCTGTTGCTGAAAAAAGAGTTTTGTTGATCGATATAGATCCACAATCAAATGCTACTACAGGCTTGGGATTTCATAGAAGTGATTACGAATACAACATATATCATGTCCTAATTGGTAGAAAAAAATTATCACAAGTTATCCTAGAAACTTCACTTTCAACCCTACATGTAGCTCCTTCAAATATCGGCTTAGTTGGGGTAGAAAAAGAATTTTACGATGCAAAAACAAAAGGTAGAGAATTAATACTAAAAAACAAGATAGAAGAGATAAAAGATCAATATGATTTTATAATTATTGATTCCCCTCCAGCTCTTGGAAGTATAACTATCAATGCTTTAAGTGCCTCCAATTCGGTTATCATACCTATCCAATGTGAATTTTATGCCCTAGAAGGCTTGGCACAATTATTAAATACTGTAAAATTAATCAAAAAAACTATAAATCCAAAGCTAGAAATAAAAGGTTTTTTGCCTACGATGTACAGCACACAAAACAATCTATCTAAACAAGTATTTGCAGATCTAAAACAACACTTTAAAAGTAAACTTTTTTTGGATAAAAAATCTTCTTCCTATGTTGTAATACCAAGAAATATAAAATTAGCAGAATCACCTAGTTTTGGAAAGCCAATTATATTGTACGATATAAAATCACCAGGCTCAAGAGCATATCAAAATCTAGCAAATTCCATATTGGCAAGCTAAAAATAGAAATATTGTTTACAAAGATGATTATGTTAAATTCTAGGCGAAGCCTAAGCTTTAGAATTATAAGATATAGTATTTCTCGCCAAAGGCGAAGCTTAAGTCGCGAGGAATTTAATAGGA
>JALUMJ010000007.1 GCA_027040375.1 Campylobacteraceae bacterium | reverse complement strand
CCAAAAGTAAAACTGATAAAAAATATCGGGGCAATCAATGGAGCGTAGTATTTAAATAAGATTTTAAGTGGGTTTACTTTTGCAATTTTCAATATCTTTATAAATGGCTTGTGAGAAATTGCAAAACTTTCACTTCTTATCATCCTTGCCATTCCCATCCATCCTGTGATAGAAATAACTAGCACAAGAACAAGTACAGACGCATTTACATAGCTAATGAGCGCCAAAAGAAGAAAAAATGTTGGAAATGTTAAAAAAAGATCAATCATCACGACTATACCTTTATCTACTATACCCTTAAAATATCCCGAGCTAACGCCAACAATCAAACCAACTAAACTAGCTATCAATGCACTCAATACCCCAATTATAAGCGAAATTTGTCCACCTTGCATCATCCTAGCAAAAAGGTCTCTACCTAGTCTGTCTGTACCAAATAAGTGAGAAAATGAAGGTGATAGTAGTATCGCATCTGGATTTAAAACATACGGAGATTTGTCATAAAAATATGGGAACAAAAAACAAAAAACAAAGATTGAAACAAGAATAAAAACACTCACATATGGAAATCTTCTCAAATAATTAAGCCTTTATGCCAAGTAGGGTATTTAACATTTGATCAATCGTAGTTATAACTTTTGCATTTGCACCATATGCTGTTTGAAATTTCATCAAATTTGTCAATTCTTCATCGGTATTTACGCCACTTATTGATTGAAATTCTGAATTTACAGTATTAAAAAGTGCTGTTGATGTTTCTTTGTGTCTTGTAGATTTTTCTCCATCTGCCGCCATATTTGCTGTTACAAATCTATAAAATCCGTCCAAACTTTCGGTGGTAGTGCTTCCGTCTTTTCTGTAAAAATCTAATTTATCATATTGTAGTTGTGTCATACTGTTTGCAACATCATTATTTCCACTAATTGGAGCTTTATAACCTTGCATTTGACTCGGATCATTTTTAAAGTCCGTTTTAACAGCTATATTAGATGCTTTATTTCCTGTAAAAAATTGACCTATGCCTATAGCTCCTGGAAAATTTGTACCTTGGTCTTCAAAAGATATCTTATAGTTTTCTGATTTATGGTCATCTTTAGGTTCAATAGAAAAAACACCTGTTGTACCATATGACGCTGTAAAATAATCATCTATATCGTTTGTTGAATTATTATCGCCATTATCATCACTATTTGAGTTTATTTTTTCTACTATACTATTTCCTAGTGTTCCATCCATGGTCGTAGAAGAGTCGATAGTGATGCTCTTTCTTGCAACCTCTTTTCCAGAATTGTTATACATTACTAAATCAAATGTTCTTTCTTTTACATTTAAGTCTGAATCAACAAGTGCAATATCTGATTTTAAATCATCATGGACTGGCGATATTTTCTTTAGGCTTGCACTCGAGGCGTATATATTGTTTGTTTGAGTTATCAATGTGTTTGCAAAAGTATCCAAATCATCTACATAACCTTGCACGATACCATCACTTGGATAACCACCATTGGTAGTCTTATCTATAGTTCTTCCTCTTAGATCAAGCATAGCTCCAATCTTACCGCCTTGTATCTTGCCAGTTATATCGTAACGCGTGCCATCTTGAATCTCAGAGTACAAAGAGTAATAACTACTTTGATTTCCACTATTGTCTATGACTATAGGGTGAAATGTTGCACCATCTATAAAAGAATTCCCCGATATATTCAAGTGATAACCAACACCTTGGTCAGTCATGTTTGGATCTATATCATTTTTAGAAGTGATTTGCCCCTTAAACACAGAAAAATCCAACATCTTTGAAAGAGTTAACTCAAGCTTATCTCTTTGGTCTCGCAAATCATTTGCTCGATTTGGGTTAACGCTTTCAACATTTCCTATTTGTTTATTTATGTTTGATATTTGCTCACCTATTTGGTTTACTTCTATAACATTTGACTTTAATTGCTCATTTACAGAATCCTGCAAGCCTCTTAATGTATCTCTAGAGTTATTTATGCTCGTAGCAAGTGTATCTGCATTTTGAACCAATGCTACTTTTTGAGAGCCATCATTTGTATTTGACGACAAATCATTCCATGAGTTAAAATAATTTGACAAATCATTTGCGATACCTAAATCTTTCAAATCAGGAAACTGCTTGGCTATCTCAGTCAACTTTTGTTCAGAAAAATCATCATATGAAAGGGCGTTAGAGCTGTCTTTGAGTCTAGAAAATGTATATTCATCATGAATTCTAGTTATTTGAGTAACCCTTACACCAGCTCCAATGTCACCTGGTTGCGTATGAAAAGGGATTGAAGCAGATGTAACGACTCTTTGTCTTGTGTAGTAGTCATTGTTTGCATTTGCTATATTGTGCCCAGTTGTAGCAGTTGCAACTTCTGATGCAGAAAGCCCAGAATAACTCGTATTTAGCGTACTAAAAAGGCTCATTATACACTCACCTTCAATATACTTGCAGGCCTATGATCGGACTTATAATATCCATCCATCTCTCTTGGAAAAATTTTATCTAGCAGTGTATTGTAAAACTCACTGATAATCACAACAAATTTTGCATACTCTTTATTTACGCTTTTTAGTTCATTTAATTTTAATTTCATATCATTTAACAGTGTTTTTTGATTCTCATCCAATACTTTTTCCAGTTCTTCATGCTCACTATTTTTCACTATTTTTATAAGTTCATTGTCAAGTAGTGTTTTTTTATGTTCAAATGCTTTTATCAAATCATTTTTGATTTTAGTTCTCTCAAAAACAAGTTCATGGTTTGCATCTTTTATGTCTTTTATATCTTTTTTTGTGAGTTCTATCAAGTTATTAATATCATTTATCGAGTTTGTAAGGTAGTGTGATAACATAAAAATCCTTTTTTATTTTAAAGGATTAGATAAGTTCCCGAAGAATAGCTTGTACGGTTTTTTGAGTATCTAGTTTATATTCACCGTTTTTAATCTGCTCTTTTATAATCTCTGTTTTATCTAATGCTTTATTTTCTTTTACAGGGGCTAAGCCCTTATCATCTTTGTTTTTTTGCAATTGTTGCAAATAAGCTGTATTTCCAACTCCAACTTTTGAAATCATTTTACGACCTTTATAAAGTAGCTCACAAGAGTTACTTGGATTCTTCTACTCTTAAATCGTCATAAAACAAAAAACTTTAACCCCTCTGTTTCAAAAAATCAAACAACATTTGGCTAATGCCAAATTTACCGCCAATCGACTGACTTACGGCATCGTTATACATGGAATTATATATCTTATCTCCTGCATCTTTTTGAAAAAGTTTATTATCATGCTTCATAGAAACATCTAGTATCTTTTTTATAAAAAAAGCTTCAAATTTATCTGTTTGTTCTTTTAATTTTTTATCATTTTCTGTATTTATTTTAGTTGGAACTTTTGTCGCATTTGCATACGATAAAGCTATCGAATTATCCACGCTACTTAACATTACATAATCTCCAGTTTTGCATTTATCGCTCCTGCTCTTTTGATGTTTTCCAAGATAGATATTATATCTTTGGGCTTTGCTCCTAGTTTATGCAAAGCTCTTGTTATATTTGCTATCGTTATCTCTTTATTGTCCATATTTAACTGATTTTGATTTACTGCGATTTGCACACCATCGTTCATATTTATATCATTTTTATTGTTTTTTATTGTTTTTCTGGGTTCTATCTTTATAGTTATGTCACCATGAGTTATAATCACAGGACTTACATGTATATTCACTCCACTCACGATAGTTCCTGTTCGCTCATCTATGACTATTTTCTCTTCTTTTTCATAGTTTATATCAACATTTTGAACTTTTGCTAAAAATTCTACCATGGACATATCTTGTGGCTTTTCCAATCTAACAGTCCTTGGGTCTATCGCGGTTGCGACTTGGCTGTCAAAAAACTTATTTAGTGTTTTTTGCATAGAAATAGCAGTATTAAAATCTGACCTTTTTAGGCTAATATTTGCAAATCTCTTATGATATATATCATACACAACATCTCGCTCAACTGTGCCACCATCAAATATAGAGCCACTTGTCGAGTGATTTAGCTGTCCACCACCATTTCCATTCATCCCGCCTATCGTCAAAGAGCCTTGAGAAAGAGCATATATCTTTCCATCCACACCTTTAAGTGCAGTCATAAGAAGTGTTCCACCCTGCAATGACTTTGCATCTCCTATGGACGAAACAATAACATTTAGCTTATCCCCTTGCCTTGCAAAAGAAGGAAGCGTTGCTGTCACTATCACTGCTGCTATATTTTTTGATTTTATGTCTGCTGGTTTTATTTTAACATTCACAGTTTGCAAAAGATTTGATAGAGATTGCAAAGTAAACAAAGATGAACTACCATCCCCCGTTCCATTTAGCCCAACAACTAAACCATAACCTATGAGTTTATTTTCTCTAACACCTATGATGCTTGAGATATCTTTTATCTTTTCTGCTTGCAAAAATGAAAAATTTAAGAGTAAATATATAAACACGATGATTAATTGTAGAATAGACATTTCTACCCCTCCTTTTTATTTAATTTATTTCGGAGTTGCATAATGCCCCTCACAGAACCGTACTTGAAGATTTCCCTCATACGGCTCTTCAACTTAACTCACACATTGTGAG
>JALUMJ010000006.1:7438-16670 GCA_027040375.1 Campylobacteraceae bacterium | reverse complement strand
AAATAATCTTAGATGAAGACTTGACACTTTATTTTGAGAGATATTTTCCGATTGAAAACAAAAAAAAGAAACAATTTAAACATATCGCAATAGTAGGAATTGGTGGAAATCTTGGAAATGTTAGAAAAAGTTTTAGGGCAGTTTATAGATACTTTCAAAATGACTGTAGATTTTGGGTGCTTGAGACATCGCCTATCTTAAAAAACCCACCGTTTGGGTATCTTGAGCAAAAAGATTTTTTAAATGCTATTTTGGTTTTACAAACTAGCTTAAGTGCAAATGAGCTTTTAAAAAATCTTTTACATGTAGAAAATCTTCAAAAAAGAAAAAGAAGTTTTAAAAATGCGCCAAGGAGTTTGGATTTGGATATAATAATGTTTGATGACTTATCTATAAAAACAAAAAATTTGATAATTCCTCATCCAAAATGGAAAGAACGAAATAGTGTGGTTATCCCACTTAGCTTCATAAAAAGGATTGTTTAGTGAAATTTCTTACATTTAGTGGTGAAACTCCAGCAAATGCACTGAAGCAGGCGCAAGAGCAGTGTGGAGAAAATGCTCTGGTTGTTAGTACAAAACAGATTAGAAAAAAAACTATAAATTCTACTTCTTTGTACGAAGTTGTTGTGGCAGTTGAGGAAACACAAGATAAATACACAAGACCAAAACCACAACCAGTTAAAAAAAGCACCGAAGATGTTTTGCTAAATATCTCAGAAGCAGCAAAGCAAATATCTAAGATAGCGAAAGTTACAACGACCGATACAACAAGCGAAAATGGAATCAAATCATCTCTTGAGCCAAGAGCTAGCGAAGAGCTAGGAGACATAAAAGATGAAATCACAAAATTAGCAGATAAAATAAAACTCATACAAGAGATGTTTTGGGACGAAAAAGCGCCAAATAATCTAAAAATTCCACCAGAATTTGCTGAAATATATAAATTAGCCAAAAAAAGTGGCATGGGCGAAGACCATCTTGAAAACATAATGAATCTAACGCTAGAGCATATGCCAGTTCGTATGCGAAGCAATAGCCATACAATAAAAAGATATTTTTTGGTGCTTTTGCGAAAACTTATACCCATAAGAGTTGAAGCCAAATCTGATAGAAAATTAAAAAAAGTTATGATGTTTGTAGGACCAACAGGAGTTGGAAAAACAACAACAATAGCAAAATTAGCAGCAAGATACTCATATTTGCAAGAAAAAAGAAGTAAAGTGGGTATCATCACACTAGATACTTATAGGATTGGAGCGGTGGAGCAACTTTTTCAATATGCTAAGATGATGCGTTTGCCCATAGAAGATGTAGTTGATCCTGATGACTTTAATGACGCTTTGAAATCACTTGCTAATTGTGATATTATCCTCATAGATACTGTTGGAAGCTCACAGTTTGATAAGCAAAAGCTTGCAAAATTAGAAAAATTTATAAATAAAAGTGAATTTTCAATAGATGTAAATCTTGTGCTTTCAGCTGGGTGTAAATTAGAAGATTTAGAAGACATATACAAGAATTTTTCATTTTTAGATTTAGATACTTTGATATTTACAAAATTTGATGAAACAAGGGCATTTGGAACTGTTTTTTCATTGATATACAATACAGGAAAGCCTGTAAGTTACTTTTCTATAGGACAAGAAGTGCCAGATGACATAGTCACAGCTTCAAGTGAATTTTTAGTAAATTGCATACTTGATGGTTTTAATGCAAAGAAGGAAGAGTATGCAAAATCAAGCAAATAAGCTAAAAGATATCGTCAAAAATGATATAACCAAGCCAAGCCATACTAAATTTGTAGCGATAACAAGTGGAAAAGGTGGCGTTGGTAAAAGTACGGTAAGTGCAAATATGGCAAATATTTTAGCTAAAAATGGGTACAAAGTTGCTCTTTTTGATGCAGATATCGGCTTAGCTAACTTAGATGTCATACTAAATGTTCGCATAAATAAAAATATACTACATGTTCTAAAAGGCGAATGTCCTTTGAGCGAAATAATTGTGCCAGTTAGCAAAAACCTTATCTTAATTCCAGGAGAAAGTGGAGATGAGATACTAAAATATAGCGACCAATTTATATTTGAGAGATTTTTTGATGAAACTGCCATGCTTGATGATTTGGATTTTGTTATAGTTGATACGGGAGCTGGAATTGGTGGACATATACAGTTGTTTTTAGAAGCAGCCGATGAAGTTATAGTAGTAACTGTCCCTGACCCTGCTGCCATAACAGATGCGTATGCTACCATAAAAGTGACAAGTAAGATTAAAAACAATTTACATTTAATCTTAAATATGGTTAGAAATGAAAAAGAAGCAAAATTAATCTTTGAAAAGATTCAGAAGGTTGCCATGTCAAATATAGGCGATGATTTGGAATTAAATCTCATAGGAAAACTACCAGAAGATAAACTAATAGCAAAAAGTATAAAACAAAGAACACTTTTTACAAATGATTCTCCAAATTCACTAGCATCGATGGACATGAAAAGAATCGTAAATAATTTAGTATATAAATTGGAACGAAAAGTGCTTAAAGATGGTGTAAGTAGAAGTTTTGGAAGCTTTTTCAAGAGGTTGATAGAGCAATTTTAATTTAAAATCGGAGTCTAAAAGTGTTGCAAACAGAAAATTTTATATATTTTTTTACAGTATGTGGATTCTTTATTGGAGTTGTATTTTCTGTTTTAAATTTTTCAAGTGCAGGGGATATTTTGCTTTACAGCGGGGGTATCACACTTTTTTTCTATCTATTTATACATGTAGTTGCTATTAATTTTGTTGATTATTCTAGGATGGGCAAGATGATGTTTGATAAAAAAGAGTACGAAGAGATAAGTGATTATTTTATAAAAGAGTTAGATACAAGAGAAAATAAAATGGATGCTATGTTGCTAGAATTAGATAAGATAAATAAGCAATATGTAGCAAAACAGAGAGCCGTGCAAACGCAAGATGATGGAGAACAGTATCATAAGGCAGCATAATCCATATGCAAAAAGCATAAAAAAAGAACAAGATGATATAGTGATTCAGTATCTCCCGGCAGTGCGAGCGATGGCGTATAGACTAAGAGAGAGGTTGCCCAGTTCTATTGATGTAGATGATTTGATTTCTATCGGCACTGAAGAGATGATCAAGCTCTCAAGAAAATATGACAAAACTATGAATGATTCTTTTTGGGGATATGGAAAAAAGAGGGTTTATGGCTCTATGTTGGATTTTTTGCGCTCATTAGATGTGATGAGTAGAGCCAATAGAAGACTTGTAAAATTAGTTGATAGTGAGATAAGCAAATATCTTGCAAATCACGAAGATGAACCAAGTGATGAATACTTAAGCGAAGTTAGCGGAGAAGAGCTAGAAAAGATAAAAGAGGCGAGAAGTGGTGTGAAAATCATCTCTGTTATGCCTATAAATGAACAAATAACAATCTTTTCAGGTGAAAATACATCTGAAAAAATCGAAAAAGAGGAGTTGCTTGAAATCGTAAAAGATGTATTATTGGGATTTAAAGAAAGAGAGCAAACCATCATACAACTTTATTATTTTGAAGAGCTAAATTTGAAAGAGATTAGTGGTATTTTGGAAATCAGTGAGTCTAGAATTTCTCAGATACACAAAAAACTTTTGAGTAAAATAAGAGAACAATTAGGAAGTAATCATGGCTGATATATTAAGTCAAGAAGAGATTGACGCATTACTTGAAGTTGTCGATGATGAAGGTGAAAGTGCAGTAGAGCAAACTGCAGAAGCAACCGATGATAGACAGATAATTCTTTATGATTTTAAAAGACCAAACAGAGTTTCAAAAGAGCAACTTCGTGCCGTAAAAGGCATACATGATAAGATGGCTAGAAACCTTGCTTCGCAAGTATCTTCTATCATGAGAAGTATCGTTGAGATTCAACTTCATTCAGTTGATCAGATGACTTATGGCGAGTTTTTGATGTCGTTACCGATACCAACAAGTTTTAATGTTTTTTCTATAAAACCACTTGATGGAAGTTGTGTTATCGAGATAAATCCTTCTATCGCCTTTCCTATGATAGATAGACTCTTAGGCGGTCTTGGAGAATCTTTTGAAGCTACAAGAGAGCTTACAGATATAGAATTAAACTTACTAGATGCGATTTTAAGGATAGTGATGCAAAGGCTGAAAGAAGCTTGGGCTCCTGTGACTGACATGTATCCAGTGGTGGAAGCAAAAGAATCAAGTCCAAATGTAGTGCAAATTGTTTCTCAAAATGAGATTGTTATCATGGTTGTGATGGAGATAACCATAGGTAATTCAAGTGGAATGATAAACTTATGTTATCCGGTAATCCATCTTGAGCCAATACTTTCGAGGCTAGCAAACAGAGATATTATGCTTGGTGAAACAAGTGCTAAAAAAAGTAGAAATAAAGAATTAAACGCATTAATCGGGAGAGCAGAAGTATTTGCCGAGGCAATTTTAGGCAAAACTGAGTTGAGTGTTGGTGAATTGTTAGATTTGGTAAATGGTGATATTATAAGATTAGATCGCCCTGCTGACGACCATGCTATCATAGCTATAGACAAGAAAGATTTGTTTTTAGGTGAGATGGGATTGCATAGATTTAGAAAATCTATCAAGATAGAGAAGTTGATAAAAACAGATAAAGACGACATAAAGCATGCTCTTGAGGTTTTAGAAAATAAAAGAAGAGAAAAAGTATCTTCATAAAAGTGTAGAGGAAATACCATGATAAAAGAATTTATAACACTATTTCAAAATGAAATAATATCAACCATAGAAGGTTTAACTGGAATTGCTCCTAAGGTTGAACTAAATAGTGAGATACAGATAGATAGCAAAACTACACTTACTCCTCCACTGGCTGTATTAAATGTAAAAATAACTGGTGATGTCGAATCAAATATGAGTATCACTATCGCAGCAAATGTAGCAACTGCTCTTGGAGATATGATGCTTGGTGGTGAAGGGTCTGAAAAAGAAGAGATGGATGCAGATGATTTAGATGCTACCAAAGAAATCATCTCAAATATCTTAGGTTCCCTTTCAACATCTCTAAATGCTCAAAAAGATATGCCAAAACTTAGTTTTAATGTAGAATCTATAGATTTTAAAAATAGAGATTCGGTTGTATCATTTGATAGCTATACCCATCTTCTGATATATAATTTAAGTATTCAAAGCAGTATGGACAATATAAGTATTGCTTTAGATGATAAGCTTTATGCTAAGCTGTCAGGTCAAGAGATTCCAGCATCAAATGCAAATGAGAGCAAAAGTGATACGCCAAATACAAAAAATTTTGAGAAATCTATGAGTAAAGAGGAGATTAAAAATATCGAACTAATAAAAGATGTCAACCTTCCTATAAGAGTCAGGATAGGATATAAAAAGATGCTCTTAAAAGATGTGCTTTCTATGGATATAGGCTCTGTGGTAGAGCTAGCTCAATTGGCAAATGACCCTCTTGAGATACTAGTTGGCAATAAAGTCATAGCAATAGGAGAAGTTGTTATAATTGATGGAAATTTCGGCATACAAATAAGTGATATAGGAACAAAAAGAGAAAGATTAGAAAAACTTCGATAATTGACGAAAAAATTAAAGTATAATTTTAAGATAAAAATTGTATGATTGCAACTCAAATCAACCAAAAAGAGAAATAAATGTCAAAAATACTAGTAGCTATGAGCGGTGGAGTAGATTCTACTGTTGCAGCATATAAATTAAAAGAGTTAGGTCATGAGATAGAAGGTGTTTATATGAAACTTCATAATGACGAAAAATCTCATGAAGAAAACATAATAAAAGTAAAAAAAGTGGCGGAATACCTAGGTATAAAATATCATGTCCTAGATATAAAAGAGAGATTTGATGAGTTTGTATATATGCCTTTTATAGAGCAATACAAACTAGGTCTCACTCCAAATCCGTGTGCATTATGCAATAGAAATATAAAATTTGGAGCTTTGATAGAATTTACTAAAGAGCTTGGAATGGATAAGTTAGCTACAGGACACTATGTGCAAGTAGAAGATGGTTTTATAAAAGAAGCGATTGATAAGAGTAAGGATCAAAGTTATTTTCTAGCAAATGTTAAAAAAGTAAATTTGAGTTTAGTTACATTTCCACTTGGCAAAATGTATAAAAAAGATGTAAAAGAGTTTGCATCTAAGATAGAAGTTTTAAAAGAGTTCGCAACACAAAAAGAGAGTAGCGAGATATGCTTTGTGGATACTACTTATATAGATGTATTGAAAGATTATATAGACATCGATAAGCCAGGACATGTACTAAACACCAAAGGCGAGGTAGTCGGAGCTCACAAGGGCTATATGCATTATACAGTTGGAAAAAGAAAAGGCTTTAGTGTCAAAGATGCACACACTCCTCACTATGTAACTTCAACAAATCCGCAAACAAATGAGATAACTGTCGGAGATAAAGAAGATTTAAAAGTAGGCGAATTTTTTGTAAAAGATTTAAATATGTTTGAAAATCTCGATGGTATAAATTGCGTAGTGAAGATACGATATAGAAGCCCTAAAAGTAAATGCAACATAAGTATAAAAGGAAATGAAGCTAAAATCACTCTAGAAGATACAGTTGAAGGCTTGGCAAGCGGACAAATGGCTGTATTTTATAGAGATGATGTAGTTTTGGGTTGCGGATGGATTATGAGCCCACCGCACAATATGAACACCCACAATATCAATAGTTAGTTTTATAGACGAGGCAAACTTTTGCAGGCTTAACTAGTTAAGTCAATAAAGTTTAACGAAGTATATACGCTACCTGTTGATACCCAAAGGGAAGTCTATTTTTGGGCAATCTTCATAAGATAAATTTCTTGAATTAACTTTAGTTAGTACTTCAAAATTTATCTTACAAATCTCACCCAAAACTAGACTTTTATGGGTGTTTATATTGTGCGGTGTTCTCATTATGTAATATATGTTACAGACATATTAATTTTAAAATAGTAGAATATCCATATAAATAAAAATAAGGAGTTCAAAATGAGCTGTAATGTAGGTGGATATGATAGGATTTTAAGGATAGTAGTTGGTTTGGCATTGGTTGCATATGCATTTTTTGGTGCACAACCTATCGCATATATTGGTGTGATTCCATTGGTAACGGGAGCATTTGGATTTTGTCCACTTTATCCTATATTTAAAGTTAGCACTTGCAAGAAAAAATAGAAAGTCTAAAAGTTTATCTCCAAGGAGATGACGGCAAAGAAATCACACTTAGCGATATACAAGGCTACATACTAGAAACCAAAAATGTAAAAGAGATGATGAGCGAATCAAGCACATATCAAGAGTATATGTTCTCACTTTTTTCAATGAAATTAACATCACTAGCCACTTTAGTAGAAGACTTAAAGTTTAAGCCATTAAAGCAAAGAGTTTGGCTTTTCTTAAAATCAAAAAATTCAAAAGAGATAGAAATAACCCACGAAAAAATCGCTCAAAACCTAGGCACTTCAAGAGTAGTCATAAGCCGAGTCCTAAAGCAGTTAGAAAAAAGCAAAAAATATTAGATTTTTAGCAACATGTAGAGAAATCTGAGTAAAATATCTTATATTGACAAAAGGCACACATAGTACTATAATTTTGCATGATTACATATAATTGGAGCAATAAAAACTACTCTTTTCGTGTGAGTTTGAAAACGAGAGTGTCAGAGCGTTTTATAAATCTTTAGGTATTGGGAGATTTTCCCTTGAAAATGTAGATGCAGATGTAAGCTGTTTTTGTGGTGGTTAATATTATGCTATAATTCATATTAACTATTAAATAGGAGTCGCTGATGCAAGCTTCATACAATTTACATGCCAATGAACTTAACACAAACTTCTTAGAGTCTATAAAAAATATGTTTGGAAATAAAAATATTGATATTATTATAACAGAACATAGAGATTATGAACTTGACGAGAGAAGCCAAGAGTTACAGATAAGACTTGATGATTATAAAAAAAATGGTATGAAAAACTGTTCTTTGTTGGATGAAGATTTTTGGGGTGACACAAAAAAGAGACTCATGGATAGACATCAAAAAGCTGGATAAAACCGACTAACTCACTAAAAACTACTGAAGGGTTATTTTCTCTAAGCATTGTATTTACCATTTGAGCTAAATTATCATCAATGCCTTGTTTTTTAGCATTTATTTTTTCTAGTTTTTTTGGAAATTTTGGGGTAAAAACATCGATCAGTTGATATGCTTCTTCTCCTGTAATCTCTTTATATAAGACTCTTCCGATTTCAAATATTTCAAATTTCTCGTTTTTTCCTGTTTTTATATTTTCTTTGAAACCTATATTTATATCAATATTTTTTCTCTTCAGGTATGTTTTTAGAGCCATCATGAAGCCAATCACAGCTTTGGAGTATTGGCTCAAAATCCTTTGATTAAAATCCTCAAAACTCTCATTTTTGTATCGCAGTTTTTTATACTCCAAGATTAAAGATTCGACATAAAGGTGTGCAAATTTCAAAGGGATAGACTTTAAAACACTGTAACCAATCTGAGCATCTCTAGTGGTTCTTCCGCCTATAAAAATATGAACTCCATACTCTTGGATGCCATCTACTTTGACTTTGCACCCCTCAAAACCGATGTCTCCTAAATCATGTAAACCGCATCCTTTGACACAGGCAGACCAATACATTCTGATTTTTGCATCACTTTCAAGAGGTAGGTTTTCTTCTAGATATTTTACTAAATTTAAAGCGTCAGATTTATTTGGGATTACCCCAAATTTACAGTGTTGTTCACCAGCACATGCTATCAGGTGATTTGCATATGGTGAACCTAATTGTTTGTATTTTGTAAAAAAACTTTCATTTTGGATATCTTGGATATTCTCTTTTTTTACATTCATTATATATAGATTTTGCTCGATATCAAGCCTTATATCTCCACTACCATATTTTTTTGATAGATTTGCTGATTCTATCATATCGCTTCCCCCAAATATACCAGCAGGAACGGTTACATGTAAGGCAAAAGTATTGTCTTTTAATGCCATTTTCCCTTGATCAGCATCTTCATTGTCTAACTTTGTCAAAGTAGTGCCAGCTTTCGCAAAGTCTTGCCCACAATACTCTCTTATGCTTTTTGCTATCTCTTCGATTCCTACACTTTCTATGAGATAAAAAAGCCTGTTTCTGTTTCTATTGTCTCTAAATCCATACTCTTTAAAGAGATTTATCAA
>JALUMJ010000006.1:5463-7338 GCA_027040375.1 Campylobacteraceae bacterium | reverse complement strand
ATTCTCATCATAAATTCATTTGGAGTTTTTGGTTTGTCAAAAATTCCGAAACATTTTAAGAAGTAATCCTTATCTTCTTTTGGGATAGTTTCATAACCGTTTTTTGCATACTCCTCAATCTTCTTATATGCTTCAATTGGCTTTTTAGTATTTTTTACCTTTTCTATTTTATTTATTTTTTCATTTCTTGATTCAAAAGCTATTTGTAATTTTTCCATTTTTTATGACCTTGCAATATAATATTTGATGAATTATAGCATATAAAAATATGATTTAAGCATATATATGATTAAAAATTAATCAACAGAATGATTATAATTTAAAGGTTTATTGCTATAATTCAAAATATAAAAACTTAAGGGAGAAAAGATGAGTTATGTTAAACCAGAACTTGTAGTTGATGGGATGATCGCGGCAGGTTCCTATAAAGCAAGTTTAGGTATAAAGGATTTGCTGATAAGAGGTTCGCTCTCAGGTGCGCTTTTGGGATTTGCTACTACTTTGGCGATAACCGCTACGGCACAGACACACTTGCCTATAGTAGGGGCACTGATTTTTCCTGTGGGTTTTGTCATGATTGTGCTTTTGGGGCTTGAGTTAGTTACGGGTAGTTTTGCTCTATTGCCAACTTCGCTTGCCCAAAATAAAATTGGTTTTGCAAAGATGATTGGAAATTGGAGTTGGGTTTTTGTGGGCAATCTAATCGGCAGTTTACTTTATGCCGGGCTTTTTGTAATGGCTACAACAAAATTTGGACATGTAGAGTCTTCCGCGGTTATTGATTTGATTAAAAAAATAGCAGTTGCAAAAACCGTGGGGTATGAGCATCTCGGCATAGATGGAGTCTTCACAGTGTTTACAAAAGCCATATTGTGTAATTGGATGGTGACATTGGGAGTCGTTATGGCTCTAACTTCGACAACTACTATAGGTAAAATCTTCGCTATGTGGCTTCCGATATTGACATTTTTCGCACAAGGTTTTGAGCATGCCGTGGTAAATATGTTCGTGATTCCAGCTGGCATGATGCTTGGAGCTGGTGTAAATATGACTCAATGGTGGTTATGGAATGAGATACCAGTAACTCTTGGCAATATAGCAGGTGGCGTTATATTTACAGGTTTAGCTTTGTATCTAACTCACCATAAAACAAAAGATTAATGTCACAGCTATTTTCGAAGTTGACAAATAGTTTGCTTTTAAAATGAAATTTTGATAAAGTATTTTGCAATAAATAAAAAGGTTACGACTTATGCGAAATACTTTTTTGGTATCGGCTATTATTTTATTCTCATCTTTTATGTTAGAAATAAATGAAATTGTTTGAAACACCAAGCGATTCAAAAAAACTATTTGTACTTAACAAACCAAAAGGATACCTAGTCACACGCTCTGATGATCTTGGGCGAAAAACGGTTTATGATATTTTGCCTGATTGGGCTTTTACCGAGCAGTGGATGCCTGTCGGGCGTCTTGATTTGGATTCTAAGGGGCTTTTATTATTTACGACCGATGGTCAAATCAACAATGCCTTGACTAAGCCTAAAAGTTGTGTAAAAACTTACGAGATTTGGGTAAGAGGCCACATCACAGATGAGCATATCGCTCAAGCTTTAAAAGGGGTGGAAAGCAAGTATGGCTTATTAAAAGCTCTTGAGGTGGAAAAAGTAGGCTTTGGTGGTGCTAAAACAAAACTAAGGGTGCAGATAGACGAAGGAAAAAACAGACATATTCGTCGTCTTTTTGGAGCTATGAGCGACCCAAAATTTGGCACACCTTTAAAGGTTTTGGATTTGAAACGCATCAGCATTGGTAGTTTTAAACTTGACATCCAAAGTAGTAAATGGCGCTTCTTAAGTGTTAAAGAAGAGAGGT
>JALUMJ010000006.1:0-5363 GCA_027040375.1 Campylobacteraceae bacterium | reverse complement strand
GCTTCTAAAATATCATCTTTAAAATTATAAATTCCCTTGCTGTACCAAGTAAGCATATAATAACCATCAAAATAATCTATACTCAAACCACCTATGCCATCACCTTCGCCATTGAAAACTCTAAAGGCTGTTGTCTGTTTTGAGTTAAAAAATTCATCTCTACATGTAAGCGCTATTTTTATCTTCTTGGCAAAAAAATCTTTATCTATTTGTTCATTTTTATCCAAAGATAGTACCCAACCAAAGCCTTTGTTTTGTATGCCGTGGTAGCCTTTAGCAATAAATTTGCCTTTGGAGTCAAAGAAGTTTAATATAACCCCTTCATCTTTTATCTTACTTGAATCTTTGATGGATTCTTTTGAGATTAACGGATATCCATCTCTATACTTTTGTGCAAATGCTGATTTTATGGTTAAGTCTATGTTTTTGTATGTTTTCATGATGAATTA
Source organism: Campylobacteraceae bacterium (assembly GCA_027040375.1). Classification (GTDB taxonomy): domain Bacteria; phylum Campylobacterota; class Campylobacteria; order Campylobacterales; family Sulfurospirillaceae; genus JAADIZ01. The sequence goes on along the minus strand of JALUMJ010000006.1, from coordinate 4,914 downwards.
TACTGTTATTTACCTCAATTCTGGCCTATATTCAAAGTGCATAGTGTCATAATGAAACCATCTTCCTCCCCAGATGAAACCGTGCTTTTCAAATATATTTATTATCTTTTTAGGGATTTGATTTTTGAAAACTTGATTTTTATCCCACCTCCAATAATTTGCAAATTTTGTGTTTAAATCTATGGCTATGCCAAAACTATGGGCGCTTAATCTTTTTGTTCCAGCTATGTATCTGTATCTGAAAGTCCCAGCTATATTTGTTATGTATTTATCATATGATTTTGGAAGATTATCAAGTTCATTTGAGATAAGTTGGAGATTGGCAGCTGCTAATTCTTTTTTGTTGAAATACAAGATTTTATGCTTTTTTCTTGGAAGCCAGATAACTTTTGTGAGATTTTTTTTAACTTCTTTTTTATCTTTTCCATATAGTGTTTTGAAAAAATTGATATTTCTAAATCTTCCGGGATCAAAATTATATTTTGGTATTTTAATATCTTGCATTAGTGGATATTTTTGAGAAATCATATCTTTAACCGAAGGGTTTTTAAGTTTTTGTGCAAAAGATTTTGACATATTATCATCATATGACAAAGTATTTCCATCTTTGAAGTATATGGTATTGTTTTGTATTTTTAATATATCTGGATATGAATCGCTAAACTCGTTACTATTCGCATTTGTGGAAAACACAATAATTACATAAGCAAAGATAAATATTAAATTTAATTTTTTCATAATTTTGTATTAATAAGTTTTAAATTATGGTTTAAACTATTTTGATAAGTAGTAGCGATATAGTCTTGGTAAAAAACATCAAAATAACTTTTCGCGCCTTCAAGACATAAATCAAAATATTCGATATTTGGGAGTATTATACTATTTTGCTTATCTTTTTTACCGATGTAAATAAAACAATTTTGCATAACTTTCATGCCCCCGTAATCTATAACTAAACCATCTTTAAGATCTATTCTATTATACCCTCTTTCTCTTTCGTCTAATTCAATAAGATTTTCTTTGGTTATATTTTTGATTACGATAGCATTAAACCAAGAAGATTTGTCTTCTTGGATATTTAAAACAGCCCTATTTATACTATTTGACTTTCTCCAAGATGGTTCTTGGTTAAAAATTCTTCTATAGTTTTTTACTTTTACAAAAGATACTCTATTCATTGTTATGCAATGCTTCTCTAGCTCTTTTGGATGCAATAAGCTTCCATATACGATTTGATTATACATGTTATAATTGTATCAAAAAATATGTTTTTAAGTCCTTATTTTATATAATACCCATACTACAAAACCCCCAAAGGAAAATATATCATGAGAGGCTACAAAGTCTTTGCAGGAACAGCAAACCCCGAGTTTTCAAAAAAAGTTGCCAAATATCTATCTTTACCACTCTCACATGCTGAGATAAAAAGATTTAGTGATGGTGAAATCAGTGTGCAGATTAGCGAAAGTGTTAGAGGTAAAGATGTTTTTATCATCCAATCTACTTGTGCACCTGCAAATGTAAATTTGATGGAACTGTTGATTTTAACAGATGCACTCAAACGAAGTTCAGCCAGCTCTATCACTGCTATTATGCCCTATTTTGGCTATGCTAGGCAAGATAGAAAGGCAGCCCCAAGAGTACCAATCACAGCAAAATTAGTGGCAAATATGATAGAAACTGCAGGAGTTGACAGAGTTGTTACGATAGACTTACATGCAGGACAAATTCAAGGTTTCTTTGATATACCAGTTGATAATTTATACGGTTCAATCGTATTTCATGAATATGTAAAAAATAAAAATTTAAAAAATACCATAGTTGTAAGCCCAGATATCGGTGGAGTTGCACGAGCTAGAAGTTTTGCTACAAAACTCGGATGCGATATGGTTATTATCGACAAAAGAAGAGAAAAAGCAAACGAAAGCGAAGTGATGAATATCATAGGTGATGTCGAGGGTAAAGATGCTGTCATCGTAGATGATATGATTGATACGGCTGGAACCATAGTAAAAGCTGCCAAAGCCTTAAAAGCAAAAGGTGCTACAAGTGTTATGGCATGTTGTACTCATGCGGTTTTAAGTGGCCCTGCGTATGAGAGGATAGAAGAGGGAGAATTAGACGAACTTGTTGTCTCAGATACTATTCCTGCAAAGCAAAAGTGCGATAAGATAAAAATCCTTACCGTTGCTCCAACATTTGCAGAAGTGATAAGAAGAGTTTATCATAATGAAAGCGTAAATGGACTGTTTGTTTAATGAACGACCAATCTCACATTAGAAATTTTTCGATTATTGCCCATATAGATCATGGAAAAAGCACCTTAGCTGATAGACTTATCCAAGAGTGTGGAGCTGTAAGCAAGCGAGAACTTGGTGCTCAGATGATGGACACTATGGATATCGAAAAAGAGCGTGGCATCACAATAAAAGCACAAAGTGTAAGGCTCACTTATGTAAAAGATAAAGTACCTTATATATTAAATCTTATAGACACTCCAGGTCATGTTGATTTTTCTTATGAAGTTTCTCGCTCTCTTGCTTCTAGTGATGGAGCTCTTTTGATTGTTGATGCTAGTCAAGGCGTGGAAGCACAAACTATAGCAAATGTATATATCGCACTTGACAATGATTTGGAATTAATACCAGTTATAAACAAGATTGATTTGCCAGCGGCTGATCCTGATAGGGTAAAAGAAGAGATAGAACATACTATAGGACTTGATTGCACGGATGCGATAGAAGTTAGTGCAAAAACTGGAGTTGGTGTAAAAGAACTCTTAGATGAGATTATAGAAAAAATACCCGCACCAGTTGGAGATAAAAATGCACCTACAAAAGCTATCATTTATGATAGTTGGTTTGACAATTATCTAGGAGCTTTAGCACTTGTTAGAGTGTATGATGGCAAAATCACAAAAGGGCAAGAGATTTTTGTCATGGGAACTGGCAAAAAACACGAAGTTTTAAATCTCATGTACCCGCATCCCCTAGCTTTGCAAAAAACAAAAAGCATAGAAACAGGCGAGGTTGGCATAGTAGTATTGGGTCTTAAAAATATCGGTGATGTGCAAGTGGGCGATACTATTACCGACAATAAAAACAAAACACTTCACGCTATAAAAGGGCTTGAAGAGGTAAAATCCTTTGTTTTTGCTGGAATTTATCCGATAGAAACAGATAAATTTGAAGATTTGCGAGATGCCCTTGATAAGTTAAAATTAAATGATTCTAGTATCTCTTACCAGCCTGAGACTTCAGTGGCTTTAGGATTTGGTTTTAGAGTTGGATTTTTAGGACTTTTGCATATGGAAGTCGTAAAAGAGAGGTTAGAGCGAGAATTTGGACTTGATTTGATAGCAACTGCTCCTACTGTTACATATAGAGTTGTAGAAACAGATGGCAGCGAATTAGAGATTCAAAATCCAAGTCAGCTCCCAGCAATAAATAAGATAGAAAAAATTTTAGAGCCGTATGTAAAAGCTACCATTTTAACCCCAACGGAATTTTTGGGTAATGTCATAACTTTACTAAATACAAAACGAGGCATACAAGATAAGATGGATTATCTAAGCGTTGATAGGGTGCTTTTGGAGTATTCAATCCCTATGAATGAAATTGTGATGGACTTTTATGATAAACTAAAATCAGTCACAAAAGGATATGCTAGTTTTGATTATGACCAAAGCGGTTATAAAGAAGGTGACCTTGTAAAACTTGATGTGTTGGTTGCAAACGAAGTTGTAGATGCACTTTCCATCATAGTTCCAAGAACATCTGCACAAAGCAAAGGCAGAGAGTTTGTGAAAGCCATGAAAGAGATAGTGCCGAGGCAACTTTTTGAAGTGGCTATTCAAGCTAGTATTGGAAATAAAGTCATAGCAAGAGAAACCGTAAAATCGATGGGTAAAAATGTTACTGCTAAGTGCTATGGCGGTGACATAACAAGAAAAAGAAAATTACTAGAAAAACAAAAAGCTGGTAAAAAAAGGATGAAATCCATAGGTAGAGTTCAACTTCCTCAAGAAGCCTTTTTGACTGTATTAAAACTGGATTAAGATGCGTTGTCATCTATGCTTAGGCTTTAGTTGGCAGCCGATTTGTGAAAATTGTCTAAATACTCTTTTAGCTCCAACTCCTTCTAAAAGAGTTTTAGAAGATGGATTGGTAGTTTATTCCTTTTACAAATACAGTGAAATCTCAAAATTATTACACACAAAACATACCTATATAGGTGCCAAAATATTTCTACAATTAAGCAAACACGCTATATTTCCTTTTTTAGAGCCTTTGAAAAATCAAGAAGTTTTTGCCTTGCCAATCGATGACCATGTTAGAAGTGGGTATTCACACTCTGCTGTTTTAGCAAGAGGTATAAGTGAATATGTCAAACCAAAATATAAAGCATTAAGAGCTAAAAATAAGTTTCGATACTCTGGGCAAAAGCTTAGTCTTAGAAAAAAGCAAAAGAGGAATTTTAAGCTTACATGTGAGCCAAATCTAGATGTCATACTTTTAGATGATATAGTCACAACTGGAAATACCTTGATGGAAGCAAGAGATATTTGTAATAAATCAAAAATAAATGTTATTTTTGCGATAACTTTAGCAGATGCCAAGGAAAATTGATAAATATTTGATATAATAGTTAGATATTTATGAAAATAAGAGGATAAGATGGTAAAACAATTACAAACATTAAAAGAATTTATCTCAAAAGAGGCGTTTAGTGGCGTGCTTCTTTTTGCAACTACTATATTGGCTGTGATATTTGCCAACTCCCCATTGGCTAGTGTTTATTATGATTTGTGGCATACTCTTCTTGGTGTAACACTCGGGAGTATAAATATCTCCATGAGCCTAACTAGTTGGATAAATGATGGATTGATGGCACTTTTCTTTCTTATGGTTGGTC
>JALUMJ010000005.1 GCA_027040375.1 Campylobacteraceae bacterium | reverse complement strand
ATTTCACCCGGTGCTGTTTTTAGAAGAGATTATGATTTAACCCATACTCCTATGTTTCATCAAATTGAAGGTTTAGTTGTTGACAAAGAAGGTGTTGTTTCATTTGCAAACCTAAAATTTATACTAGAGGATTTTTTAAAATATATGTTTGGTGAAGTAAAAGTTAGATTTAGACCCAGTTTTTTCCCTTTTACGGAGCCTAGCGCAGAAGTTGATATAAGCTGTATTTTCTGCAAAGGTAAAGGTTGTCGTGTCTGTTCACATACAGGATGGCTAGAAATATTAGGAAGTGGAGTTGTAGATCCAAATGTTTTTGAAGCAGTGGGCTATAAAAATGTCAGCGGGTATGCTTTTGGTTTAGGAATTGAAAGAGTTGCCATGCTATTACATAAAATTCCAGACCTTCGTTCACTATTTGAAGGAGATTTAAGACTATTGGAGCAATTTAGATGATTATTACAAAAGAGTGGTTGAACGAATGGATCAATATAAAAGAGATACAAAGTGAAGATGTTGTAAAAGCATTGAACTCTATCGGTCTTGAAGTTGACAGTTTGGAAAAACTAAGAATGCCAAAAGATGTCGTAGTTGGACAGGTTATCTCTTGTGAAAAACATCCAAATGCAGATAAATTAAATATTTGTCAAGTTGATTTGGGTGATAAAGTAGAGCAGATAGTTTGTGGTGCAAAAAATGTTGCGGCAAATCAAATGGTTGCCGTAGCAAAGGTAGGATCTGTTTTACCTGGAAATATAAAAATTAAAAAAGCAAAATTAAGAGATGTGGAATCAAATGGTATGATTTGTTCATCAAATGAACTCGGTTTACCGAAGATAAACGATGGAATTATGGTACTTGATACAAGTATCGGAGAGTTGCAAATCGGTAAGCAACTTGGAGATTATCCTTTATTGAATGATGATATTATAGAATTAGAATTGACAGCAAACAGAGGTGATTGCTTAAGTTTGCATGGTGTAGCAAGAGATTTATGCGTTCCATTTAAGCTGGATATAAAACCTATGGATGTTAAGGAAGACGAAGATAATCAGCTGGGAATAGGAAGAGTTTTAAATGTTATCGGAAGCGATAAAATTGAATCTTCATTTATTTTTAGAGAATTTGATAATACAAAAATCGAATCAAACTTATTGATAGATTTAAGAGTTGCACTAGTTGGTGAAAGTGATGAAGACCCGTTGCAAAGGCTTTTGACATATGCAACCTATTCAACCGGTGTTTTATTAAGAGCATATGATAGTGAATCATTTAATAAAAAAGATGATAAATCTGTCTTAAACATTGTAAAACAGGATAATGGTCTAGAAACAGTAGTTGGCAAGAAAATTGTTTCATATGTCGGTATTTCACAGGAAGATGAATTTAAGGCAAATAAAGACACTAAGCAAATAATCGTTGAGGCAAATTATTTACAACCCGAAGTGATTTCTGAAAATACTTACAATAAAAAGTTAAATTCAGACAGACATTTATACAGATCAAGCAGAGGAAGTGAACCTAATTTGGATTTTGGTATGGATTATGTGATTGATTTACTCGAAGACAATAGTGAGATTATGTTATATGCAGGAAGTCAACAAGTAATTCAAGACTATTTTGAGGAAACCATAAGTATTCATCTAGATGAATTGACCAATATGATTGGAGAGGAAATACCCAAAAATAAAATTATAGATATTCTAAAGAGACTTGGTTTTGATGTGGTTTTCAATCACGAACAAGAAAATATGAACATAAGAGTTCCATTATTTAGACATGATATTGTAAACAAATATGATATTTGCGAAGAAATTGTAAGGATGGTGGGTATAGATAATATACAATCAAAACCTCTTGTTTTTGCAGAAAAAGATAAGCATAATAATGCATATATAAATTTTAAAAAGAGACAATCTTACAGATGTAAAGCTTCTCAAAACAGTTTTTTTGAATCTATGCATTTTGTTTTTGATGATAAATCTAGAAATGAAAAATACGGTTTAAAAACTGTTTTACAAAAATTGGATTTGTCAAATCCAATTACAAGTGAGTTAAATACACTTCGTACTTCCTTGATTCCGAATATGCTTGAATCAGTAAGTAAAAATATAAAATATGGCAAAAAAAGTGTTTCTTTATTTGAAATAGGAACAGTATTTGACGAAGAAAGAAATGAAAATTTGAAGATAGCATTTGTTTTTAGTGGAGATGAGAATTACCCAGAAATTTTAAATCATGGTAAGCCAAAATTGATCTGTTTTTATTCATTTGCTAGAAAAATTTCCAATGTTATAGGCAAGTTTGATTTAGTGCTAGGCAAACCAAATGATGGATTATCTAATCCATATGAGTATGCAATTATTGAAAAAGACGGTATCAAACTTGGTATTATCTCAAGACTGCATTCAAGTGTTGAAAAAGATTTTGATTTGTATAAAACATATATATGTGAGCTGGATTTTATCAAACTGCCATTTGAAAAAACAATTGTAGAGGCTTATTCTAGTTTTCAGGCAATTTCAAGGGATTTAAGTCTGTTGGTTTCAAAAGATATAAAATATTCAGAAATTTCAAAATTTATAAAAAATCTAAATATAGAAAATCTCACAGAATTTAATGTGATCGATTTATATGAGAATAAAGATTTAGGAGATAATACCAGTATAACTATCAAATTTAATTTTCAATCAAATGAAAAAACCTTGGTGGATGAAGACATATCAAATGCAATTGATAATATACTGAACTCATTAAAAGAAAAATTTGGAATTAGTCTTAGATGAGTTTTTTGTTTGTTTCTCCAATGAGAAATTTTACGCAAGAAATTGCAAATATAGCAAGTGATAAATCGATATCTCACAGAAGTGCTATTTTTTCCTTATTGAGTGATAAAGAGACTGTTATAAAAAATTATTTAAGAGCAGAAGATACTATGTGTACCTTGCGCATTGTATCTTCTCTTGGAGCTACAATAAAAGATGATGGTGAAGTTATAAGAATATTACCGCCTAAGACTATAAAAGAGCCGATAAATATTTTAGATTGTGGCAATTCCGGTACTGCTATGAGACTTCTTGTTGGTATTTTATCATCTCACAAAGGCTTTTTTGTTTTAAGCGGAGATAAATATTTGAATTCTAGACCTATGGCCAGGGTTATTGAGCCGATAAAGTCTATAGGAGCACATATAGAAGGCAGATGTGGCGGGAATTTTGCACCCCTGGCTATCAAAGGAAATGATATACTTGAGCCTTTTGCTTATGAGAGCAAAATAGCTTCGGCTCAAGTGAAAACAGCTATGATCCTGGCCGCCCTTAAAGCAAAAGAAAAATCCACATATGCTGAACCGGTTTTAAGCCGTGACCATAGTGAAAAAATGCTTACGGCAATGGGCGCACACATAAGAAGAGATAAGTTGAAATTAACTATTTATCCTATGGAAAAACCTTTGAATCCTTTGGATATATATATTCCAAATGATCCTTCTAGCGGTTTTTTCTTTGCAGTTGCTGCAGCTATTACAAAGGGCTCGCAAGTAAGACTCAAAAATATGTTATTAAATAAAACAAGGATAGAAGCTTATAGAGTTTTGGAAAAAATGGGAGCACATGTAGAATTTGTAAAGAAAGATTCAAGATATGAAGATATCGGAGATATTATAGTTAAAAATGCTCCTTTGAGAGGTGTTGAAGTTAGTGAAAATATTGCATGGTTGATTGATGAACTTCCTGCATTGTCGATAGCCTTCAGTGTTGCAAAGGGCAATAGTATAGTAAAAAATGCAAAAGAATTAAGAGTAAAAGAGAGTGACAGAATTTCTACCGTAGTAAATAATTTGAAAAAATGCAATATAAACGCAAAAGAGTTTGAAGATGGATATGAAATAGAAGGTGGAACTTTGCAAAGTGCTAAAATTGACAGCTATGGGGACCATAGAATTGCTATGAGTTTTGCGATTGCTGGATTGATAGTACCTATGCAAATAGAAGACACAGATTGTATAAAAACATCTTTTCCGAATTTCATGGACATATTATCAAAAATTGCAAAAGTTGAAACAAAAGATTAAATGAGATTATAAGCTAAGAGGATATAGATGATGATACATGTTGAATTGGCAAAACATTACGGTTTTTGTTTTGGTGTTAAAAGAGCTATTGAGATTGCAGAGAACTCTAGAAATGCTTCTACAATAGGACCTCTTATTCATAATAATAAAGAGATATCAAGGCTGAAAGATGATTATAATGTCGAAACACTAGATAATCTGAACGATATAGGCAATATTAAAAAAGCCATAATTAGAACACATGGAATACCAAAAGAAGATCTAAAATTTTTAAAGAAAAACGGTATTGATATTGTTGATGCAACTTGTCCGTTTGTGACAAAGCCTCAGCAAATTTGTGAAAAAATGAGTGATGAGGGTTATGATATTGTTATCTTTGGGGATAAAAATCATCCCGAAGTTAAAGGTGTTAAAAGTTATGCAAAAAGGGATGTTCAAGTTGTTCTGGATGTCGATGACCTTAAGGATAAAATATTTTCAAATAAAATAGCAGTTGTTTCTCAAACTACTAGAAAAATAGATGAGTTTATGAGAATTGTAAACTATCTTATCGTGAATCACAAAGAAGTTAGAGTTTTCAATACAATATGCAATGCTACTTTTGAAAATCAAGATGCAGCAAGAGAATTAGCAAAAAAATCTGATATTATGATTGTGATTGGGGGCAAAAATTCTTCCAATACTAAACAGCTATACAATATTTCAAAAGAATTTTGTAAAGAGAGTTATCTTATTGAGGGCGAAAAAGAGTTGAAAAAAGAGTGGTTTAAAAATAAAAAATATTGTGGTGTAACCGCTGGTGCTTCGACTCCTGATTGGATTATAGAAAAGATTATTGGAAAAATAAAAGAAATTTAAGTATAATACGAACATTACATGTATAAATCATGTTTCAAACTGATCTTGTAAATTATATAGAAGTGTATAGTTTATAAGATCAGTTAAAAATTTAAAATAAGGGAAAGAAATGGTGAATGAGGCGAACGAAACAGTTCAATCACACGGCGCAAATGAACAAGAGGAGATGGATTTTGCGACTATGTTAGAAGAGTCTTTTAAAGATACAGAGAAAGATGCACTAATTAATGGTGTTGTTGTTGAAATCAAGGATGATGTTATTTTGGTTGATGTCGGTAAAAAATCAGAGGGAAGACTTTATGCTTCTGAAGTTACGGATAAGGATGGAAATATTACATGCAAAGTTGGGGATACAATTACTGTTGTGATATCTGGTTTTAGAAATGAACGACCTATCGTTTCACATAAAAAAGCCATTAAAAAAGAAAAAGTTAAAGAATTTATAGCTTCTTTTAAAGAAGATGAAAATAAGATATTAGATGTAAAAGTTGTAAATAAAAACAGAGGTGGTTTTATAGTTGAAAACAGTGATGGGATAGAATTCTTTTTACCTCGTTCACAAGCAGCTGTAAAAGATATGAATTCTTTGATGGGAAAAACAATTAAAGTAAAAATTATCAAAATTGATAGTGAAAACGAATCAATAATTGTTTCTAGAAAGAAGTATTTGGATGATGAAAGAAGAAAAAGAAAAGAGATAGTTCAAGAATTGATTGAAAAAGATGAAATTGTTGAAGGTGTTATTAAAAAAATCACAACATACGGAATGTTTGTAGATGTGGGTGGTGTAGATGGATTGGTGCATTATAGTGAGATAAGTTATAAAGGACCGGTTAATCCTAATTCATTATATAGTGAAGGTGAAGTTGTTCCTGTTAAAGCTATAAAATATGACAAGGAAAAAAGACATTTATCATTATCCATAAAAGCAGCTATGCCAGATCCATGGGACGAAATCAAAGGAGAATTAGAAAGCGGAGATATTATTTCGGTGACAATCAGCAATATTGAACCTTATGGTGCATTTGTTGACTTGGGAAATGACATAGAAGGTTTCTTACATATATCGGAAGTTTCCTGGGACAAAAACATCAAGCACCCAAAAGATTACATAAAAGAGGGTGAAGAGATTGATGTAGAAGTTATAGAAATAGATGCTACTGAAAGAAGACTTAGAGTTTCATTAAAAAATGTATTACCAAAGCCTTTTGATGAATTTTTGAAAAAATATCATACAGGCGATGTTGTAACGGGTAAAATTACTACTATTACAAATTTTGGTGCATTTATTAGAATCGATGGCGTAGAGGGATTATTGCATAATGAAGATGCTTCTTGGAATAGAAATAACAAATGCAGAGATATGTTTAACAGCGATGATGAAATAGAAGTTAAAATAGTAAAAATTGATGATATTAACGAAAAAGTATCTTTAAGTAAAAAAGCTCTTGAAGACAGTCCGATACAAAAATATGCAAAAACACATTCTAATGGTGATATAGTAAAGGGAACTATTAGAGATATTAAAGACTTTGGCGTATTTGTTGAATTGGAAGAGAATGTAGATGCTCTAATTAGAAAAGAAGATTTAGGTCAAACTACAGACGAGGAACTAAAAGTTGGCGAAGAAATAGAAGCAGCAATTGACTTTATTGATGATAGAAAAAATAGAATAAGATTGTCTATCAGAAGTTTGTCAAAGCTAAAAGAGAGAGAAGCTTTAAAAGAGATAAACAAAGAAGACAAGATGACTTTGGGTGATATTTTAAAAGACCAGCTTAAGTAGATTTAATGACAAAAAAGATACTTAGTGTTTTTTTTATAATTTTGTTTTTCGGTGTAATTGGAATACTGTATAGTTTTTTTAATTACACCGATAATGAAGTAAAAGAAAGCAAAGAGTATCTTTCGCCGATTTCTAAAGTACAAGAAAGCGGAAAATTGGATAAAAGTTGGATTGATAATTTTCAGACAAGTAAAAAAAATAAATATTCTTATCCTGTTAATGAATTGTTTATGCATATTGATTTGCAAAGGTATTTATACTCAAAAGTAAAATCATATAAATTAGTCATACAAAATATGGATAGGTATTCTCTGTTCTGCGTAATGCAAACACTCCAAAATTTCAATTTGCCTTTTGTGGTTACAAAACAAAAAGTTGCTCCCATTATCTATCTAGAAAGTGATAGCAGTAAAAAACTTAAAGAAATCAGAGAAGAACTAAAAAAATATGATATCGATTCAAAAATAATAGAAAAAAGATTATAACTAAATTTCTCGGCGACAGCCGTAGCATAAGTTCGAGAAATTTTTTTGGGCTTTGCCCTTAAAAAAAGGGGACATAAAATGAAAAAAATAATAATATGCGATGCTATACATCAAAAAGGTTTTGAACTTTTGAGAAAAGAAGATGATATAGAGGTGATAGATGCAGTTAGTTTGCCAAAAGATGAATTGTTAAAAATTGTAGGTGATGCTGATGTGGCAATCACAAGAAGTCCAACCGCCATAAGTGAGAAATTTCTTCAAAATGCAAAAAATCTAAAAGCTATAGTGAGGGCAGGTGTCGGTGTTGACAATGTTGATTTGGATGGTTGTAGCAAAAGAGGTATAATTGCTATGAATGTACCAACTGCCAATACTATAGCAGCAGTTGAGATGACAATGGCACATATATTAAGTTGTGCTAGAAGTTTTGTAAATGCTAATAATTCTCTAAAGTTAGATCGAGTTTGGAATAGAGAAAAATGGTATGGTATAGAATTATATGGCAAAAAATTAGGAATCATAGGCTATGGAAATATAGGCAGCAGAGTTGGTGTCAGAGCTATGGCATTCGGCATGAATGTTGTAGTTTATGATCCTTATATCGAACCTTCCAAAGCTACAGATACAGGTGCATCATATACTGAAAATTTTGAAGATATTTTATCTTGTGATTTTATAACGATACATACTCCAAAAAACAAAGAAACTACAAATATAATTTCATATGATGAGATTAAAAAGATGAAAGATGGAGTTAGGCTTATAAATTGTGCTAGAGGAAGTCTTTATAATGAAGAAGCACTTTATGATGGTATAAAGAGTGGAAAGATTGCATTTGCAGGAATTGATGTTTTTTCTTATGAACCGGCAACAGACCACCCATTGCTTGATTTGGAAAATATCAGCGTTACTCCACATCTTGGTGCAAATACTCATGAATCTCAAGAAAAAATAGCAACACAAGCTGCTGAAAGTGCACTTTTGGCCGCCCGCGGTATTAGTTATCCTAATGCACTAAACCTTCCGATAAAAGCTGAAGATTTACCTCAAAATATTATTCCATTTTTGGAGCTTACTCAAAAAATATCTTATTTTGCAGCTCAAATAAGCAAAGCCCAGATTAAATCTATAAAATTAAAAGTTGAGGGAGATGTTAGCGAATATGCAAAATCACTATTGACTTTTTCTATTGTCGGTTCTCTCAAAGATTCTGTAGGAGATAATATTAACTATGTCAATGCTAGTTATGTGGCACAAGATAAAGGTATTGAAACCAGCTTTGAAGAAATTCCCAAATCATCCAGCTATCACAACAAGGTCACTGTTAAGTTAACTACGAAAAAAGGTGTCATAAGTATAGGTGGAACTGTTTTTGACGGAGTGGAGCAAAGAATTGTAAGTATTGATGATTTTGGTTTTGATTTTAAACCGAAAGGTAAAATGATAGTATTTAAAAATAGAGATGTTCCAGGTGTTATAGCAAGTATTGCAACACTATTGTCAAAAAATGGTATCAATATAGCTGATTTTAGGCTGGGTCGTGGCAAAAATGATTATGCTATGGCAGTAATTCTAGTGGATGAACCGATTGATAAAAATATTTTAAAAGAATTAGATTCTTTAGATGCTTGCCTTTGGGCACAATATACAATTTTATAACCCAAAATTTTAATAAGAGATTATTAAAACCTATATAGTCTCTTATTATAAAACTTAGGATTATCATATTTTTTTATATTTAAATGTTACTTTTTTTCTTTTTTTTATAAAAATTAATGATAATTATCGATTTTAACTTAATTTTAAATTTACAATATGATATAATGTATAAATATAAGATAATATAAACAAGGAGAAAAAATATGGCAAGAGTTGTAATTTTAGGTGGTGGAGTATCAGGTCATACCGCTGCTACTTTTTTAGCAAAATGGCTTGGGCGAGATCACGAAGTTGTTGTTGTTACACCAAATGCAAAATGGAATTGGATTCCGTCAAACATCTGGGTAGGTGTTGGTGGCATGAGAAAAGAAGAAGTTATATTTGAATTGGATCCGGTATATAAAAAAGCAGGTATTGACTACAGACAGGCAAAAGCTATATCTATACATCCTGAAGGCGGAGCAGATGTTGCAAAACAATTTGTAACTATCGAATACACAGGTCAAGGCAAAGAAGGCAACAGCGAACAGCTGACTTATGATTATCTGGTAAATGCCACAGGACCAAAACTTAATTTTGGTGCTACAGAAGGGCTTGGCCCAGACAATGGATATACTGTATCCGTTTGTACAGCCGATCATGCCGTCCATGCGAGTGAAAAATTAGATGAGTTGATTGCACAAATGAAGAGCGGTGAAGAGAAAAAAATACTCATAGGTACGGGACACGGTATGTGTACATGTCAAGGTGCTGCATTTGAATATACATTTAATGTTGATCACAAACTAAGAGAAGAAGGCGTTAGAGACAAAGCTACTATTACTTATATATCAAATGAATATGAACTTGGTGATTTTGGTGTAGGCGGTATGCACATTAAATTAGGCGGGTATGTTACAAGCGGTAAAGTGTTTGCCGAATCTTTATATACTGAAAGAAATGTAAAATGGATAAAAAGAGCACATGTAAATAAAGTAGAAGCAGATAGAGTTCATTATGAGTCACTAGATGGTTCAATGCACGAGGAAGAGTTTGATTTTTCTATGCTGATTCCACCATTTGCCGGAGCAGGTATGAAAGCTTATGACAAAGCAGGGGAAGATATAACTTCAAAAATTTTTAATCCGGGTGGATTTATGTTTGTTGATGCTGATTATTCAAAAGGAGCAAAACCTTTTGAAGATTGGGATGCTGCTGATTGGCCAAGCTACCTACAGAATCCAACATATAAAAATATGTATGCAGTAGGTATCGCTTTTGCTCCACCTCATTTGATTTCAAAGCCGATGAAGAGCCCTAATGGAACTCCTATCAATCCTACTCCTCCAAGAACTGGAATGCCAAGTGCTATGATGGGAAAAGCAGTTGCTCAAAGCTTGAAAGATATTATATTAAATAGTGCTACAGAGCCTACACATACTGCAAATATGAGTGAAATGGGTGCTGCCTGTGTTGCAAGTGCGGGAAAAGGAATATTCAGCGGAAGTGCAGTTGCTATGACTATGTATCCTGTTATTCCAAATTATAAAAAATATGAATACGGAAGAGATTTAAACGGAACATTCGGAGAAATCGGATTGGCTGGTCACTGGGTCAAGCATTTTTTGCATTTTGCATTCTTGTGGAAAGCAAAACTAAAACCATTTTGGACAATCATTCCAGAATAAGTTTTATAGTGAAAACAGAAGCTCTATCTAGCCAAAAGGTTTGGCTTTAGTGAGAGGAATTTTAATGGGCTTTTGCCCAAGACAGTTAGAGATAAAGAGATACTCTTTGCAAAGCAAAAGCTTTAGTGAGAGGAATTTTTAATGGGCTCTGCCCATAAAAAAGGAGAAATAAAATGAAAATAAAACCATATAGTCAAAATGCTTATACACCGGTGCCATCTGCGTTTACAAAATTTAGAAGAAATTGTGTGATTTGGCAGTTTTTTAGGTTTATTGTTATTAACATCAAAATGACAGTTTTAATTTTGAAATCACATCATTAAATTTATTTTATAGAAAACTTTGCTATAATAATAATCATTATTAACTGCAATTATCATCGTTTAAGATGTGATAGTTGCAGTTACATCTAAAGGGTAATTTTAAAAACCCTAAAAATAAAAATTATGGAGTTGATAATGAAGATTATATTATGGCTTATCTTTGTAACTCTGCCTATTTTTGCTCAAACACAAATTTATACACATCTTGATTTAAATAAAGCTATAGAAATTCTAAAAAGAGATTCCTTGGAAATAAACATAGCAAAATTCAATGAAGATATAAAATCATTTGAACATAAGATAGCTAAAGGTTACAATTATGGAAAATTGGATTTAATTCAGTTGGCAATGCGCTCAAATGACGCCGGCAATGTTTTTGGCTTTAAATTGCAAAGCAGAGAAGCGACATTTGGTGATTTTGGTTTTGCAGATTTTTTGTCTCCTCCTCCGGGTACGACTAATATTCTTTCTGTTCAGCCAAATGATTTAAACTATCCTGATGCAAGAAATCACTTTCAAACGAAACTACACTATGAAGTTCCTTTATATACAGGTGGTAAGTTAGAGCAATATGGTAAAATTACAGCAGCACTAACAAAGCTTAGTAAGCTTGATACAAAAAAAATAGTAAATGAAAAAATCTATCAACTTAAAAAGAGTTATTACAATATATATCTTCTGGATTCATATCTTAAAAATTTAAGCATAATAGAAAAAAATATGCTAAAGCTTGAAGATATGGCACGAGCAATGATAAATGAGGGATATGCAAAAAAAGTTGATTTATTGGAAGTGCAATCAAAAAAAGCAAATGTTGTTAGGATGATAAATACGGCAAAAGCAAATAAAAAGCTTGTTTTGCATTTTATATCATTTTTACTTAATTCAAAAGTCAAATCAATCTCTGGAACATTTACTAAAGTTATGCCGAAAACTTTTGATTTGGATGAAATTTTAAGTAAAAATATAGATATTCAAAAAGCAAAACAGGGTTTAAAGATAACAGATATGAATATTAAATTGAAGAAATCCGCAAACTTGCCGGTAGTCGGTGCCTTCGCAGAATACTCTAGTGCAGACAATAACTTTTTAAATGATTTTGCAAAACATGACGCATACACAATCGGCCTGCAGTTTAAGTGGAATATTTTTAATGGAAATATTGACAAAAACAGTATTCAAGAAGCAAAAATTAAAAATATGAAAGTAAAAGCTCAAGTAGAGTTGGCGAAAAAAGGTATTGCTTTAAAAGTCGCAAAGATAAAAACAGAGATTGAAAGTATGGATTTTGATATAGACAGCCTCAATACAGAATTAGAATTAACAAGAACAATATATAAAAATTATCTTGGACGATATCAAGAAAAATTAGTCTCTATAAATGATGTGATTATAAAACAGTCGTTGGAGATAGAAAAAGTTTTGAAGCTAAAAGAGGTTCAAAACAAAAGAACAAGTAAAATACTTGAATTGGAAAATATAGCTAATGGAGAAGGAATATGAAAAATTTGTTTAGTGCTATAGCACTGGTTTTTATGCTAGCAATACAACTTTTGGCAGGAAACTTGAACTTAACAGGAAGTGTTATATCTGATAATCAAAAGATGATGACAAGTAGGTATATGGGTTTTGTTATAAAAGTTGGTGTTGATGAAGGCGACAGGGTAAAAAAAGGTCAATTATTATATGAGATTGATTCAAAAGAGATTGATAGTGCAAAAGCCCAAGTTGAATTAGCCATATCTCAAGCAAAACTTGCATCTCAAATGTATGAAAATCAATATCAAAATGTAGAGTTAAATCTTCAAAGATACAGAAGATTGCTAAAAAAAGATATGGTTTCAAAGTATGATGTTGAAAACCTTGAATTAGCAGAAAAGAATCTTAAAGCCATGGTTAAAATCTCCAAAGAGCAGATTAAGCAGGCAAAAGCAAAGCTTCAAGAAGTTTTAAATCAATATAAATATCTTAAGATAAAAGCACCGAATGACGGAGTAGTGATAGCAAAAAATATAAAAGTAGGAGAGATGGCGATGCCAGGAATGCCTGCAATCATACTCTCGGATCTTAGTGATTTAAAGATCTCAACAGAGATATCAGAAAGCAACTTAAAAGATATAAAATTGGGAGAAAAGGTGGAAGTTGAAATTCCTTCTATAGGTTTAAAATCAAAGGGTGTGATTGATTCTATCATACCGAGTTCAAATCCAATGACACATACTTTTAGATTAAAAGTTAAATTTGACCAAATGGGCAAGACAGTATATCCGGGAATGTATGCTGTAGTAAATATAAAATAGGCTAAAAGATGCAAAAAAGTTATAATCCAAAAGATGTAGCAGGAAAACTTGCTAAAGGCTTCTTGCATAATCCACTCACCTCTTTGCTTGGTGTATTTTTGCTCCTTGTGGGCTACATAGCACTAGAAGTGACGCCTAGAGAAGAAGACCCTCAGATAGAGATAAGTGGCGGTGCTGTTATGGTCGTGTTGCCAGGAGCTACTCCTAAACAGATAGATAATATCATAGTGAAACCTCTTGAGAGACGGATTAAAGAGATAAAAGGCGTTGAATACATATATGGAATTGCGGCCAAAAATGTTGGAATTGTAAATGTAGTATATTATATCGGTGAAAATAGAGAATCATCTAATCTGAAGCTATATGATAAAGTTATGCAAAATATGGATAAATTACCAAAAGGGACTATGCAACCTATTGTTAAGCCATTTGATATAGATATAGATATTCCTATCGTGACAGTTGCTTTTTATCCAAAGGATGGATCAAACATTTCACAAGTTGTTTTATACAAAAAAGTAAAGTATATACAAAATGAACTTAATCGCATAAAAAATGTGGCAAAGACCACACTAAAAGGTGAAAAAAAAGAACAATATAATATACAAGTGGACTTGAAAAAACTCTCTGGTTTTCATCTTTCTATGGGACAAATAGTAAAATCTCTAAAATCGTTAGCAGTAGATGTGCCTGATGTGAAAGACAGAACAAAAGATGGTAAACTGGTTTTATTTGGTGTAAAAAATGCAATAGAAAGTATAAGAGATGTTCAAAATCTCATAATAGCACAATATATGGGCTCTCCTATCTACCTAAGAGATGTAGCAGATGTGCAGATAGGTGAAAATATTCAAGATTTTAGAAGTGCTGAGATATTATATAGAAAAAATGGTAAATTTGATAAAAGTAAAAAACAGATCACACTCACACTTTCAAAATTAAAAGGAACAAATGCTGTTGTTATCGCAGACAAAATCCAAGAAAGATTAAACGAATTAAAAAGTGAGCTTTCAAATGAAGGTATTAGATTTAAAATAACTAGAAACTATGGAGTCCGGGCTGATGAAGCAGTAAATGAACTAGTTTTTCACCTACTCATATCTATAGTTATTATAGCTCTGCTTTTAGTATTTGTTTTGGGTTGGAGAGAGTCGTTGATAGTTACTTTTACGGTGCCCGCTATCTTGGCAGTTACAATTTTTGTAGCATTTATGACAGGACAAACGATAAACAGAATTACACTTTTTGCTTTCTTATTGAGTCTCGGATTGTTGGTTGATGCCGCTATTATTGTGATTGAAAATATACACAGGCATCTACATGATCACAGTTCGGTAAATAAGGATATGGATGAGATTCTTATAGAAGCCACCGATGAGATAGGCGCTCCTACAAATGTTGCTACTTTGGCGATAATTCTTACGATGGTTCCGATGGCATTTGTCGGACAGATGATGGGGCAGTTTATGAAGCCAATTCCTCAAAATGTACCGGTGGCGCTTTTTGCTTCATTGGTAGTAGCATATATTTTTACCCCATATCTTTCAAGGAAATTGCTCAAAAAACCAAAACTGCATCATCATGAGCACCATTTTCAAAAAGATGCATTAGAAAGCAAAAAGGATGAAAAATGAAATTATTTGAGAAAATTATTTTTTCCATCCTAAATTCAAGATTTAAAAAGTTTTTGGTTCTATTGATAACTCTACTGGCTTTTGTCGGATCTGTGATGATGTTGCCAACAAAGATAGTTTTGGCGAAAATGCTACCGGGTAAAAGTGCAAATACATATTCTGTTTATGTTGATACTCCCACAGGAAGTTCAATAGAGCAGACTAAAAAAGTAACGGTATGCGTAAATAAAATCTTGAAAAAAGAGAAAGAAGTAAAAGATATCGAGACATACTTGGGTCTTGGCTCACCGCTTGATTATGCAGGATTGGTCAAGGGTTCAGGATTTAAAAGAAATGAAAATGTTGCTGAGATAGTTGTAAATCTAACCGATAAACACACAAGAGATGAAAAATCATTTATGATGGTTCACAGGCTTAGACCTGTTATACAAAAGAGTTGTGAGCCTATTGTAAAAGGTACAAATATAAAGATGATTGAGCAGCCTGCCGGTCCACCGACATTAGCTTCTATAGTTGTTGAACTTTATGGTCAAAATAGCAAAAAAGTTCGTAAAATTGCCGGTGAAATTGCAACTATACTCACAAAAACAAAAGGTTTGGTTGATGTAGATGTTATGCAAGATGAGATATTTAAAAAGTTTGAGCTTAAGGTTGATAAAGAAAAAGTCATAAGATCAGGACTTTCGATAAAGCAGGTAAACCAAATACTGTATCTTGCGTTTGAAGGTATGGATGTGGCTATAAAAAACAGTGCAAACTCACCGGAGCAGATACCTCTGTTTTTGGTTTTAAGTAAAAAAACAAAAGAGTTGTCAAAATTTTCAAAACATGATTTAGCTGATAAATTGGCATCACTGAAGCTGATGAATAAAAAAGGTATGATGATACCGGTAAACGAGATAGTTACGATACATGAAGTAAACTCATCACCTACAATCATGTCTAAAAATTTGAGGAAAATGGTAAATATCACAGCAGAGACAGATTTGGTTTCACAAGTTTATCCTCTTTTGGACGCAAGAAGCAAAATGAAAGAGTATTTTAGTAAAGATTATGTAGTCACAGATACTCATCTTTTCAATTTGAGACTAAAAGATAAAAAAACAGGCGAATTATATGACTTGGATTGGGACGGAGAGATGAAAGTGACTATGGATACATTTAGAGACTTAGGAGGTGCATTTATAGCAGCTCTTATCTTGATATTTCTACTTATGGTGGTTTATTATAAGAGCTTTGCTATCAGCGGCATCATACTTCTTGGCAGTTTTCTCTCTATCATTGGTGTTATCGTTGGGCATTGGGTAATGGATGTCTTTACTGTAGATACCTTTTTTCTGACGGCGACATCGCTCATAGGTTTTATTGCACTTATGGGTATCAGCTCGAGAAACTCACTTCTATTAATCGATTTTACCATTGGTTTGATAGACAAAGGTATGGAAAAAAGAAAGGCTATAGCAGTAGCAACTGCGACAAGAGCCAAGCCTATATTTTTAACGGCCGCTGCTATCATATTGGCAAGTACACTTTTAGCGAAAGATCCTGTTTTTGGCGGACTGGGAGTTGCTCTAATATTTGGAACAATTGCTGCGGTTGCGGTATCTTTGATATTTGTACCGGTTCTCATGGATAATACAAAATCAATTTAAAAACTAATCGGTGGACGATATTTTCGTCCACTATCCTCTTTTAATTTTCCCTGCAAATAAATAAAATATCTTATAAATTCCACTCAATAAAGACTCTGTTTTATTGTTTATAACCAAACAATTATAAACTTCATTTAAATCATTTTTTTCTTTCACAGTTAAATTAATCACTCAAATTTCCTTATTTTTTCTAATGTTGATATTATAGCTTATAGCTTATAAAATATACATTAAATCTTATATTATATACATATTAAATATAAAAAAGATAATTAACCGTATAATATACATAAAAATAAATCAAATAAATATATATTATATACAATTTATACGGTTTAATGTATATAAATAATCTAAAATTTTTATAAATTGTGTAG
>JALUMJ010000004.1 GCA_027040375.1 Campylobacteraceae bacterium | reverse complement strand
TCTTAGTTTGTGGATGCAAAAGATAGAAATTCCTGATGAGATAAAAGAGATTTGCAAATACTTTGATGAAAAAGGCGAGCTAAAAAGCACTATAGATGAGCAGTTCGGAGCTATCTCTTATGCACTTAGCAAGATAAAAGAAGAAACCAGCACCGCTCTTAGGCGTCTCATGTCGAACTCAAAACTTTCAAATTATCTAGTTGACAGGCAAGTGCATTATATTAACAACCAAGAAGCCCTGCTTTTAAGAGGTGGTTTTAATCATGTCATAAAAGGAAGCGTTGTTGGTAGAAGTAGTGGCGGATTTTTCTATATATTCCCAGATTCAATCTCTTCTTTAAAATCAAAAGAGAGCGGTTTGCTTGATAAAAAAGAGGAATTGATATATAAATATGCAAAAGAAATATCAGCGAAGTTTTCAAAGTTTGTTCATTTTTTGACATTTGTAAATAGAGAATTTGATAAATTTGATGCTTATTTTGCAAGAGTAACATTTGCTAAAAATTCAAATCTAGAATTTGTTTTAGCCAATAGTAGCCATGATATAAAAATATCTAAGTTTTCACATCCAGCCCTTGGTAGCCCAAAGCCCATAAGTGTTGATTTTAGCAAACATGTGCTTATGATAACGGGTGTAAATGCTGGTGGAAAAACTATGTTTTTAAAGTCACTTCTAAGTGCTGCTTTTTTAGCGAAATATCTGCTCCCGATGTCTATAGACTCAACTCACACAAAAATAGGCTCTTTTAAAGATATAGTAGCTATCTTAGATGACCCGCAGAGTGTGAAAAATGACATATCTACTTTTGCAGGCAGAATGCACGAATTTAGTAAACTTTTTTCTAAAAAATCAACCTTGGTAGGCATCGACGAGATAGAACTTGGAACTGACTCTGATGAGGCTGCAAGCTTGTTTAAAGTAATAGTAGAAAAACTAATCCAAAAAGATATAAAGATAATCATCACAACCCATCACAAAAGACTAGCTTCGCTACTTGCTACAAATGAGCAAGTCCAACTCTTAGCTGCAATTTATGATGAAAAAAATCAACAACCTACTTATGAATTTTTAAACGGTACTATTGGAAAAAGTTATGCTTTTGAGACAGCCCTTAGATATAAAATTCCAGCACCTATCATAAAAGAAGCTAGAATCGTTTATGGTGAGGATAAAGAAAATTTAAATGATTTAATTCAAAAGAATATAGATTTAGAGTTAGAGATGAAAAAACAATCAAAACTACTCGAAGAAAAGCTAGAAGAGGCAAGAAAATTAAAAATAGCTCTAAAAGATGAGCAAGAGTTGTCGAAACTTGAGTTTGAACGACAAACTCTAAATATGCAAAAGAACTTTAACAAAGCCATAGAAGAAGCAAAAGTTGCCATAAAATCTAAAGATTCAAAAGAAGGGCATAGGGCTTTGAACTTAGCACATGAGTTTAAGGTAAAAGCAAAAAAGATAAATATAGTTCAAAAAAGTGAAAATTTGACAGTGGGAGATTATGTAAAATATAGAAGCTCAAAAGGACAAATTAAAAGCATAAAAAAAGATATAGCTTCCATAGAGTGTGAGGGAATTACACTTAGAGTGCCATTGAATACGCTTAAAAAAAGTGGAATTCCTCCCAAAAAAAGAAGAAAAATCACTATCACAAAGCCAAGTGCTACAAGTTCTGTAACTTTGGATTTGCACGGACAACGAGCAGAGGAAGCCATAGAAAACTTAGATAAATTTCTCTCAGATGCTTTGATAAATGGCTATGATGAGGTGCTTGTTTATCACGGAATTGGAACAGGAAAATTAGCATATGCAGTTAAGACATTTTTATCCACTTATCCAAGTTTGGTTTCATACTGTGACGCACCAATCAATATGGGGGGATATGGAGCAACTTTGGTAAAATTATGATTTTTTAATATAAAAAATCTTATAATGTGAGGGGCTTCTAAAAAAGGAAAATAACTTGAGCAATCTACAAATAGATGCATTGACAAATCTCCATGACAGGGTTACACTTGTGCAAGATATTAATGCCATGGATAAACCAAAGCTTATAATTCTCAATATTGACTCTTTTAAAGATATAAATGAATACTATGGCAATGAAGCAGGTGATTATGTTTTATGTGAAGTAGCAGATATTCTTAGAAATCTAGCCTTGCAAGAGGGCTTAAATTTATACAGAATTGGGGCAGATGAGTTTGCATTACTAGAGGATGCAATACTTGATATAGATAGATATGAAGAACTTTCAATAAAAATATTACATTTGTTTAAAGGTAAGATAATAGATAATCCAAATTACAAAGACGAGATTGAGATAAATGTCACTTTGGGGTTTGCATTGGAAAAAGACCATATATTAAAAAAAGCATCTATGGCCCTAAAAGAAGCAAAGATAAAACAGATAGACTACCAGTGTTATTTTAAAAGAATTGACGATAAAAAAGAGTATATAAATCAGATAAAATGGTCTAAATTTATAAGAAGTGCGATAAAAGACGATAGGGTTATACCATTTTATCAGCCTATATTTAATGCACAGCGAAAAGTTATAAAATATGAATGTTTAGCAAGAATACTAGATGAAAATGAAGAGATTATTCCACCAGGACTCTTTATGAGTGTTTCCAAAAAGGTAAAAAGATATGCAGATATAGAAAAACTTCTCATAGAAAAAAGTTTTGCCAAGATAAGCAAGACTAGTGATATAGTTTCTGTTAATCTTTTAGCAAGAGACATGAGTGATAGTAATGTGAGTAATTTTGTGATTTCGATGCTAAAAAAATACAGAGTATCCAAACAAGTTGTTTTTGAAATTCTAGAAGATGAAAATATAACTCAAATTGAACGAGCTGAGAATTTTATACAAAGATTAAAAAAAATGGGGTGTAAAATTGCGATAGATGATTTTGGTACAGGTTATAGTAATTTTTCTTATCTTATGAAATTAGACCCTGATTATATTAAGATTGATGGGTCTTTGATAAAAAATGTACATAAGGATAAAAACTCATATGCAATAGTAAGCTCAATTATCGCATTTGCAAGAGAACTTAATATAAAAACTATAGCTGAGTTTGTTCATAGTGAAGAAATCTTTGACATTTGTTTAGATTTAGGCATAGATGAATTTCAAGGTTTTTATCTTGGCGAACCATCCCCTAGAATCAAATAGGAAAAACTACGATATGACACTACAAAAACTTTTTTTCAAGCTACTTAGCCATAAATCAATAACACCTGATGATGCAGGTTTGCTTGATTTTGTACAAGGATATTTATCAGATTTTACAGCTATAAGAATAGATATAGATGATACAAAAAATCTTTTTTTATATAAGGTATTTTCAAAAGGCGAACATCTCTGTTTTGCTGGACATGTAGATGTTGTTCCCCCAGGAGTTGGTTGGGATAGTGATCCATTTGAGCCTTCAATCAAAGATGGATTTGTTTATGCAAGAGGCACACAAGACATGAAAAGCGGAGTGGCCGCGTTTTTAAAAGCTTGTAAAGATGCAAAAGATTTTAATGGGACTTTGTCCGTCATCTTAACTAGTGATGAAGAAGGAGATGCTAAATTTGGAACTATTGAGGTTTTAAAATATCTTAAAAAGAAAGATATGATCCCAGATTTTTCGATAGTAGCAGAGCCTACATGTGAAGGTATTTTTGGAGATACTATCAAGATAGGAAGGCGCGGGTCGATAAACGGAACCATAGAGGTTTTTGGCAAACAAGGACATGCTGCTTACCCTCAAAAGTCCATCAATACCATAAATCTCATATCTCCACTATTGGATAAATTAACTGCTCATAATTTTGATGAAGGAGATGAAAATTTTGCCCCAAGCCAGCTTGTTGTTACGGACATAAGAAGCGGAATGGAAGTGACAAATGTAACGCCAGGGTATTTAAAACTTATGTTCAATGTAAGAAATTCTACAAAAACTAGCAAAGAAGATATAGAAGCTTATATAAACACTCTTTTTAAAGAATTAGACTTTAAATTGATTCTTAATCAAAGTGCAAAATCTTTTGTGACAAAAAGAGATTCTAAAATCGTAAAATTACTCCAAAGCGTTGTGCAAGATATTACAAAAGTAAATCCACAATTAACAACAGGCGGAGGCACAAGTGATGCTAGACTTTTAGCAGAATTTGGAGCAAAAACAGTGGAGCTTGGTGTGATAAATGACAGAATTCACGCTATAAATGAAAGATGCAAACTTCAAGAAGTAGAAGATTTAACCAAAATATTTACCAAAATAATAGAAAAATTTTAAAAGGACAATAAAATGAAATTATACAGAGCGATAGCTCGTGCTTTAGTCGCGAGGAATTTATCAGGGGCTTTGCTCCTAACAAAGGGGGCATAAGATGAAATTTATCCAAACAGATAAAGCACCAGCTGCGATAGGACCATACTCTCAAGCTGTTGAGGTAGGCGAGATGATATTTACTTCAGGACAGATTGGGCTGACAAAAGATGGTGATTTGGTTGAAGGTGGTGTGGAAGTGCAGGCAAAACAAGTTTTAACTAATCTTAGTGAGGTTTTAAAAGAAGCTGGAAGTTCTCTTTCAAGTGTAGTAAAAACTACTATATTTTTGGCAGATATGAGTGATTTTGCTGAGGTAAATAAGATTTATGCCGAGTTTTTTGGTGATCATAAACCAGCTCGCTCAACCGTAGCGGTGAAAACTTTGCCACTAAATGTTAGCATAGAAATAGATGCTATTGCCATAAAATAAAATATTTGATGTCCAAAAATTTAATAAGGATTTAGTTGATTAAGCCATTAGATTTATATGCCAAAATAGAACCAATGATTGGTTTTTATGGAGAGTATGAAGAGTTATATGAGAGATATTTAAATTTACTATCTGTTCTTGATGTGAAAAAAGTATTAGATATCGGTTGTGGCAATGGTAAACTGTTGAAACTTTTAGCAAATAAGGGTTTTGACTCTTGCGGCATAGACAGAAGTGAAATGATGGTAAAAAGAGCCAAAAGTTTAGGAGTCGATGCTAGCACAAAAGAGTTAAATGAGCTCAAAGACGCATCTTTTGATTGCGCTTTGGGGGTTGCCGATGTTCTTAATTATATAAAACTTGATGAGATAGATGGCTTTTTCTCGAAACTCTCAAGTGTTTTAAAACCTGATGGCTATTTTTTAGCAGATATAAATACAATCGAAGGTTTTGAATTGGCTGATGGGGTTATGGTTAGAGATGAAAATGATGGATTTTTATCTGTAGAAGCCTATTTTGAAAAAGAAATACTCACTACAAACTTAACTTTTTTTGAAAAAAAGAATGATTTTTTTACAAAATCAACTGGTAAGATACTACAATATTATCACCATAAAAAAACTTTTGAAAATCTAAAAAACTTTAAACTTGTGGAAACATTTCCAGTAGATTTATTTGGAAGTGGTACAGAAAAACTACTTATGGTATTTCAAAGACACTAAAGCTTATAGATTTTTTTAAGCATAATCTCGGTATAATATAATATATTTTAATTAATAAAAATTTTTAAGAAAACTTAAAGGATTTACTATGGCTCAAAGAGCGATTCGTGAATATGATGGGAAAGCAATTTTTTCCAAGCATTGGGAAAAATACTTTAGTGGATTTCAATATGGGTTTAAATCTGTATTAGTTAGTAGTGGAGATGAATTAAGAAAAAAAGCAAACGAACATGGTTTTGAGTGGCTCAAGCAAGAAACACTCGTAGCTAAGCCAGACATGCTTTTTGGAAAAAGAGGGAAAAACGGACTGGTTTTATTTAAAGATAAAAAACCAGGCGATGTTTCTTTGGAAGTTGCTGCAAGTTGGATAGATGAACAGATATCTCACCCTACAACTCTTCTCTCAGGTCAGCACGGAACTCTTTCGCACTTTATAATCGAGCCATTTACTCCTCATAGTGAAGAGCAAGAGTATTACATATCTGCTACAACTGTCGGTGAAGACGATGTTCTTTACATGTCAACTGAAGGCGGCATGGAAGTAGAAGATGGATGGGAAGAAAAAGTAACAGAAGTTGTGATTCCTATAAATATGCAAGATGCAAATATAGACCATCTGGTTCGTGCAAATGCGCCAGTTGATTTGCCTGCTGATAAAAAAGAAGCATTTATATCTTTTGCGATAGATTTCTTTAGGTTTTATAGAGACTTAAACTTTGCATATCTTGAGATCAACCCTCTTGTTATGCTTGAAAACAACGAGATGGCAATCTTAGACTTAGTAGCAAGGCTAGACGATACTGCAGGGTATCTTATGCTAGAAGATTGGGGCAAGATTGAGTATCCAACTGCTTTTGGCATGGAAGATCAATCATCTGAAGAAAAAGCCATATCTGATGCCGATGCAAAGAGTGGAGCTTCGCTAAAACTTACTATTTTAAACCCGATGGGAAGAATTTGGACTATGGTAGCAGGCGGTGGCGCTAGCGTTGTTTATGCCGATACTATAGCAGACTTAAGTGGCAATGTAAGCGAACTTGCAAACTATGGAGAGTATAGCGGTGGACCAACCACAGATGAAACCAAATTTTATGCAGATACTATATTTGATCTTATGACAAGATTTAAAGACCCAAAAGGCAGAGATAAGATTCTTATAATCGGCGGTGCAATCGCAAATTTTACAGATGTTGCAAAAACATTTACAGGCATTATCCAATCCTTGGAAGAGTATGCTGAAAAATTTAAAGAAATAGGTGTGAAGATTTATGTCAGACGAGGTGGGCCAAACTATAAAAAAGGTTTAAAAGACATCAAAGAAGCAGCAGATAGATTGGGTCTATATATGGAAGTTTACGGACCTGAAACACATGTAACTGACATAGTAAGAATGTCTCTAGCTAAGGAGGAAAAATAATCATGAGTAGGTTATTTACAAAAGATACACAAGCGATATTTTGGAACAACAATAGAAGTGCGATTCAAAGAATGTTGGATTATGACTATACTATAGAGCGAAAATTACCATCAATCGCAGCCATTGTTGCACCAACAAGTGCTGCAAAATTTGATAAATTCTTTTTTGGTAATGCCGAAATTATGATACCTCTTTATAGAAGTACAGCAGAAGCTGCGGAGGCATTTCCAGGAGCTGATGTTTTACTAAACTTTGGTTCTTTTAGAACGGCGTATGATGTCGTCATGGAAGCAATAGAGCTTGATGGACAATTTAAAACCATCATGGTGACTGCTGAGGGCATACCTGAGCGAAGAGCAAGAATCATGAATCAAGCTGCTAGAGATAAAGGCGTTACCGTTATAGGACCTGCAACCGTAGGCGCTATCGCTCCAGGAGCTTTTAAGATAGCAAATATAGGCGGAACTATAGAAAATATCATAAATTCCAAGTTAAATAGATGTGGCAGTTGTGGGCTTGTTACTAGAAGTGGCGGTTTGTTCAATGAAATGTCAAATATCATCTCTTTAAATGCTGATGGTATAGCCGAGGGTGTAGCAATCGGTGGAGATAGATTTGTGGGCTCCGTTTTTATAGATAACCTTCTAAGAATGGAAAGTAACCCAGATGTAAAATATATGATTTTACTTGGCGAAGTCGGTGGAACTGAAGAATATAAAGTCATAGAAGCTGTAAAAAGTGGAAAGATTAAAAAGCCTATCATAGCTTGGTGTATCGGAACTATCGCTAAGCATTTTGAAAGTGGTGTTCAATTTGGTCATGCTGGTGCTAGTGCAAATGCAAACAGAGAAACTGCTGAAGCTAAAAATATTGCTATGGCAGAAGCTGGATTTTTTGTGCCAGATTCATTTAATGATATCCCTGCTACCATACATAAAGTTTATGAAGATTTACTAGCAAAAGGCGTCATCAAAGAGATAGAAGAGCCAAGCGTTAGAGAGATTTCAAAGATAAGAAAAGCTAGAAACTTTATCTGTACTATCAGTGATGACAGAGGCGAAGAGGCAACATACTGTGGTATTCCAATCTCAAAAGTAGCAACTCCAGATTCTGGATATACTCTTGGTGATGTCATGAGTATTCTTTGGTTTAAGAAGAGATATCCAAGATGGGCAGTTGATTTTATAGAAACAGTTTTAAAAACAGTAGCAGACCATGGACCAGCAGTTAGTGGAGCACACAATGCAAAAGTAACGGCAAGAGCAGGAAAAGATGTTGTAAGTTCACTCATAGCAGGACTTTTGACGATAGGACCAAGGTTTGGAGGAGCTATAGACAATGCTGCTAAGTATTTTAAATATGGATTTGATAATAACTTAAGCCCAAAAGAGTTTTTAAAATACATGAAAGACCAAGGGATCCCAATTCCTGGTATCGGACATAGAATTAAATCAGTTAGAAATCCAGATTTGAGAATCAGTAGTCTTAAAAAATTTGTAAGTGAAAATTTTCCTTCAAGCCCAATTTTACAATACGCACTTGAAGTCGAAAAAGAGACAACAAGCAAAAAAGACAATCTTATCTTAAATGTTGATGGAACTATCGGTGTATTGATGGTTGACATGT
Organism: Campylobacteraceae bacterium; assembly: GCA_027040375.1. Classification (GTDB taxonomy): domain Bacteria; phylum Campylobacterota; class Campylobacteria; order Campylobacterales; family Sulfurospirillaceae; genus JAADIZ01. The sequence continues at coordinate 8,449 of JALUMJ010000004.1, read as the reverse complement.
GGAGAGAGCTTGGATATGATGATGCTGAGATAGGCACATTTATAGAAGCTGGAGCTTTAAATGCATTTTTTATCCTAGGGAGATGTATCGGTTTTATCGGACATATTTTGGATGAAAAAAGATTAAATATGCCAATGTATAGACATCCTTGGGATGATATACTCTATGATGTGGAACAATTAGAATACTAAAAAATAAATTTGCAGGCTATGAAAATTAGTCTGCAAAATCTTACTCTTACTTTAGAACTTTAATGATATAATCTCTTTTTTTTAAAGGAGCAATCAAATGAAATCTATACTACTTTTTTTCGCAATCATTGCATTTTATATGCTAACCCGTAATTACAAAAGTGATGGCTATAATATAAACGCTGATGTAAGGCAAAAATTTAACGGTGATTTAAAAGACCATGAAGCTGGGCTTCTCATCGCTTTGATGGCAAAAGTTGCAAAAGCTGATGGACATGTGAGCGAATTAGAAGCACAAATGCTTAGCAACACTCTCACCCAACTCTCATCAGTTTTTCAAAACCAAGAAGAGGTAAGAGGGAAACTAAAAGCCATATACAAAAAAGAGCTTGAAGGTTTTGAAAATACACTTGAAATCGCTCAAAAATATTTAAAATTAACAAAACGAGATTATAGAAAAAGACTCTCCACTTTAGAGTATTTATTAAACTTAGCTTTTATTGATAATGAATTTACAAATGAAGAGCAAATGGTTTGCGAAGATATTGCAAATGCTTTGGAGATAAAAAAGAGTGATTTTGAAAACTTAATCAAAAAATTTCAAAATTTTTATGCAAATCAATACAATCAACAAGTAAATACACTAGAAAATGCCTATAAAGTTTTAGGTGCAAGCAAAGAAGATGACATGATAATCATCAAATCTAAATACAAAAAATTAGTGCGAGCAAATCACCCTGATTTGTTGATGGGAAAGGGAGCAGAGCAATCAATCATAGACAAGGCAACCGTAAAACTCCAAGAGATAAATGAAGCTTATGGGATTATAAAAAAGAGTAGAGCTTGAAAACATTAGCTTTTCTACTCTTTTTGTCTTTATCTCTTTATGCTTTAGATATAGTCAAAGGAGAAGTGGCACTTGTGGAGTTGAAGCAGGGTGATACTATATCTTTAAATGGTAAAAAATTGCCGATACTTCAAAATCCAGTAGCAAAGAACAAAAGATTTGCACTTATAGCGATTGATTATAAGGACAAGCTTAAAGATGAAGCTTTAAAGATAGATGGTAAAAAAATACCTCTACATGTAAGAAAGGGGAAGTACAAAAAAGAGCAAATCAAAGTAGCAAAATCAAAAGTAAAGCCAAGTAAAAAAGCACTCGATGAGATATATGCACAGTACAAAGAAGCCAAAAAAATATATGCGACTACTACACCAAAAAGGTATTGGAATAAGCCTTTTATCTTGCCTTTGCATTCGAAGATTACTAGCTCTTATGGCAATGCAAGGATGTTTAATAGTGTCTTAAAAAGTTTTCACACAGGGACTGATTTTAGAGCAAAAATCGGCACAAAGATAAAAGCATCAAACGACGGAGTAGTGGTGATCGCTAAAAAAAGATATTATGCAGGTGGCTCTGTTGTTATTGACCATGGAGATGGACTTTATAGTTGTTATTATCATCTAAGTAAGATTTTAGTGAAAGCAGGAGATAAGGTAAAACAAAATGAAATCATTGGGTTAAGTGGAAAAAGCGGAAGGGTAAATGGCCCACATCTACATTTTGGTATAAGACTGTATTCGCATGCCATAAATCCACTACAATTTGTAAGTACGATAAATAAACTTTTTAAAGGTAAAATGTGAAGATTTTATATATACTACTTTTAGTTACGCTCTCATTGTTTGGCTCAAATTGTGCTGACCAATACAATAATCAAAGTTATGCGACTGCGTCAGATAATTTTGGAGAAATCGTTGGAAATACTTTAGAAAAATACTTTGGAAAAGATATTAAGAATTTTAAAGATTATAAAAAAACAGATATTCAAGGTGAGATATATTATCTTAAAAAAAATTCATTTGTTAAAAACAGAGACAACTACTATCCTATAAAAAATGGTATTTGGAAGCTACATGTAGATAAAAATCACAAAGTAGATGAGCTAGATTTAGCGCAAGAGAAACTATATGCTGACCCAGCAGAAGAGATAGCAAATGATTTAAACAGCGATATGGATAACCTATGGGCAAAATGGGATGGTGATGCGTATGGCTACTATATGGTGCCAGAATATGTACAAATCAACTATAAAAACTTATATATTTCACTAAAAGCTTATATATACGGAAGCGAAGGCGACTCAACAGGACTCAAAAAAGCCTTTGTAGATTTTTATATAATTAATAACACAAAAGAAGTGATTGATTTTATAAAATGTAGCAAAAATTAGAAACTTATAGGCTTCGTTCTTGGTTGCGAGTCTTCAAGTAAAAGAGTTGGTTCATCAAAAGGTGCTAATTTCTCTATAAAATCTACTATGCTAAGAAGTGGTGTTCCATAAAAAAACTTTAGATGATGATCAAATTGCCAAAGCTTATCTGCATAGATAAACACCTGGTAGGGGATGTCGCTTATGTCATCGCTATTTTTATCAAATCCAATGTACTTATCCCAATAGTTAAATTTTATATCATTCTGATAATATTTACTCTTTGGAACATCCTTTACGACATCTTCTAGATTTCCAATTATGTCATTGTTCTTAATGGTATTGTTTTTTATTGTTGTGGAAAAGTGCAGCGCAACATTGTTATTTAAAATCGTATTGTGTTCTATATATCTTTGCATTCCTATCTCTTCAGTGCCTGAAGCTATATATATTGCCTGTGCATGACCCGTAAGAGTATTGTGGGTTATATGAATATTTTTTCCGCCTTTTATCACAACACCTGTGCCTGTACTAAGGTGTGTTTTAATGATTTTATTTCCATCTATTTGCAAATTTTTTCCGCCTTTTATGAATATCCCAGCATAATTTGAAGTGATTATATTTGAAGATACAGATATGTTTTTGCACATATTTAAAAGTATGCCATATCTACTTTTTTCTATCGTATTGTTTTTTATAATATTGTTGCTTGAGCGGTTCAAAGACATATCCCTGCTTTTTAAAAGCTTGTTGCCTGCAATCAGATTATGATTTGAATTCCACAAGCGTATGCCGTCTCCTCTGTTATCCACAACTTTATAGCCATAAGATTTTATATTGTTATCCAATATCTTAGAGTTAGAACTATCTTGTAAAATGATGCCAAATAATATCTTTTCAAAATTACAGTTTTTTATCACTACATGTGAGCTTTTTTCTATTTTGATACCACTATCGAAATTATATCTTTGGTGCCCACTGTTTCTTATGGTGATATTGCTGATAGTAACAAAAGGGCAAGTTATAGTGATTACTGTACCATTACCATCGTTTTGTATGATACTTTTTTTACCAGCCCCAATCAAAATTATAGGCTTATCTATCAAGATAGGACCCTTAAATACACCGACAGGAAGTTCTATCTTTGAGTATGGTTTAGCTTGTTTTATGATATTTATGAGCGATTGGTTTGCAAACAAAAATGTGCCTAAAATGCAAGATATTATTAAATGTTTTATATACATGTTATTTCCTATTTATTATAAATTTTTGAGTTCTTAAAGTTATATCTGTTGTGACAAAAGGTGAGTTTACTATATGTAAAACTTCTTTTGCTATCTCTTTTGGGTCGATATAACTCTCTTTGTCGTCTGTTGGTTCAAAATTTAATTCATCAAAAAAAGCAGTTTTTGTGATATCTGGATTTATATTTGTAACTCTGACACCTGATTTTCTTAACTCTTCAAAAAGACATAGTGAAAAATCTCTAAGTCCTCCCTTTGTGGCACTATAAAGGGCAGAAAATTTTGAGTGTTTAGTAGCTTCAATAGAAGATATATTTATGATGTGCCCTTTTGTTTTTTTCAAACTCCTTAAACAAAGATTTGTCAATATTATCGGAGCTTTTAGATTTACATCTATGAGTTCAGTGATTTTTTTAATAGATATCTCTTCGTGAGGAGCAAAGATACCAAGTCCAGCACAATTTACGAGTAAATCCACATCGGCATTTTTTAAAAACTCTTTTATCTTTCTTTCTAGGGTTTTAGTGTCTTGTAAATCGCACTCTATCTCACAATCATGTCTGCCGATGCCATAAACTTTATATCCATTTTCTTTCAACGATTCATAAATCGCATGACCAATGCCACTGCTTGAGCCAGTTATTAGTGCCGTCTTCATACAAGTGCCTTTACTTTATCCTTATATGATTGCACCATATCTTTTTCCATTTCGTCATTGTTTTTATACTCATACCTAAAGACTTTTTTCCAAAGGCTATGGTCTTCCATGCACATATAAAAATAGACCTTTTTATGCCAAGGTTTAAAAGCATTATAGGCGTTTTTAAACATTTCAATTTTTGTCTCTAGCGGATAGGAGAATTTTCCGCTAGCATCAATAAGAGGCATTTGCAGAATTTTGCTTTTAAAATCCCTATTTCTCAATTTCTTTATCACGGGCTTAATAAATGTTAAAGTTCCAAATGATACAAGCGCCACTTCGCTAGCATCAAACATATTGGTTATTTTTTCTATTGTTCTTTGATACTCATTTAGATATCCCTCATAAACAACGATAGGATGAAAATGAAACCCAACAAGGACTCCTTTATCCGCCAAAGCTCTCGCACTCTCTAGCCTTTGTTCTAAAGTGGCACTTAAATGCTCTTCATTTTCTATGATTGTTGGAGTATTTATCGACCAAGTGCAAAGTATATTTTTTGGAACATCATTTTCTAAGAGATATTTTATATTGTTAGATTTGCTTTTAAATTCAAGTATGACATTTGGATTTTTTTTTGCAAAATCAAATAAAGCATCCATTATGCCAGCTTTATTTCCCCAAAGAAGCGAATCCGAACTCTGTCCTGTTCCTATATGATAGTCCTTGTTTGGGTCAAGTACAAGATTTTTTAATTTTTTGGCAAAGTTATTGTCTATGCCGATTTTATTTTCATTGTAAAAAGACTGGATAGAGCAGTATGAACAATCAAACCCACAACTCTCAACCGCATCAAGCGTCATAAGATTGCAACACCTCGTTTTAGCAGATGCCACAGGGCATTTTCCAAGCCCTAGCTCTTCTTTGTTATTTTGGATGAAACTTATCTTTCTTGAGTGGTTATATGGTGCAACTTTTGCAAACTTTGCATAGCTTTTTGGATTATTTTTTAACTCTTCATAGATTTTTTTTACATGTGCTATCGTTTGTTTTTTATTTTCAAAATCTTTCCAAATCTCATAAATTCTATTTTCATTCCACATTTCAAAATCTATACTCATGTCGATGAGTTGCTTTAACTCTTGAAAAGAAAATCTAAAACACAGAGCTTTTTCTTTTATAAAATCTTGCGTTTTCGCATCTAGTTTTAAAAAATATGTATTTTTTATATTTTTATCAAATTTTTCTTTTAAATTAAGCTTCAATGTATCTTTCCCAACTTTTTATGGTATTTTTTATCAAATTTTCTACAAATTCTTTACTAGGTATAGTTTTATCCAAATAATCTGAAACTACCTTGAAAACAAAGATATTTTCATCTCTTAGGTATAATTTGCTTACATGTAGGAAACTTTTTGACTCCATATCAACAAGCATCGAAGATAGTTGCTCCCTGTCGTCCGTCGGTTCATCAACACAAGAAAGCGTGGCATAACAAATATCTTCTATGTGATGATTTGTACAAAACAAAGAGCCTATAGCAATATCTTCATCTTTGCAACCAGCTATGCCGATATTGATAGCCTGCTTTATATGATGGAGCCTAAAAACATCCTCTACATGTAAGGCTTTTTTACTTCCCATACCACTTACTATTAGCCATAAATCATCTTTATGATAAATCCTATATGGTTTTGTTTGCAAGCATTGCATCTTGAAGTGTTCTATGATAGGTTTTGCCTCACAAAAAAGTGCGGTGTGGATTAGAGTTTTTGGGTTCATTGTGTTATTATACCAAATTTTAGGATACTATTGATATAATTGATGCAAAAAATTAAAAGGATGAATTGTGGGAAGAATGTCTATCAAAGCAAGGGTTCAGCTTATCTTGATGCTGTCGTTATTGGGAGTTGCTATTATTTTATCGATAGTTGCTATTATTTCGATAAAAAGTATATCGAATGATAATATAAAACAGTATCGACAAGATGTTCTGAGTTCGAAAAAATCAGAAATCAAAGATGTTACAGATATGGCAAAAAAGGTAGTGGTATCTTACAGTAAAGACTTAAGCAACTATGGAGATAAGTTTTTAAAGGCTAAAATGAAAAGACTTCTAATTATACTTAACAGTGCTTATGCTAAAAATAAAGATAAACTTTCTGAAGATGAGATGAAAAAGTTACTAAAAGGCATAGTTGCAAGCACAAGATATGGTAAAGATGGATATTATTGGATAAATGATTTTAATTATAAAATGGTAATGCACCCAATCAAAAAGAAGTTAACTGGTCAATATTTTAAAAATAACCCAAAAGTTCCTTTTGTGCAACTTGGAGTAGATAAATTGAAACAAACAGGAGGCGATAGTGCTTTTATCGCATATAGTTTTTACTCTCCTACTGCCAAAAAATATCTTCATAAAAAATCCATAGTTTTTGTTTTTAAGCCTTATAACTGGATTATAGGTACGGGGATATATCCTAGTGAGATAGAAAAAATGCTAAAACAAAAAGCAATGGAAAAAATTTCAAAGATGAGATATGGAAAAAATGGTTATTTCTTTATAAATGATACAAAATGCAGAATGGTTATGCACCCTCTCAAACCTTCTTTGGATGGAAAAGATATGTCTAATTTTAAAGACCCAAATGGAGTATATCTTTTTAGAGAAGTAGTTAAAGCTGTTTCTAAAAATGGAGAAGGCATGGTCAAATATGCATGGCCAAAGCCTGGCTTTGATCATCCTGTAGATAAACTAAGTTATGTAACACTTTTTAAACCTTGGCACTGGATAATTGGTACTGGTGTTTATCTAAATGTTATTGATGCAAAAGTTTCTAATATGGAAAATAAAACAAAAAAATCAACGCAACGACTTATTTTGATAATTGCAACACTCTCTTTGGCGATAATACTTATTCTTTATTTTATTTCATCTTTTCTTATAAAAAATAGTATTATTTCTCCTATCAATAATTTTAAAGAAACTATGCAGAAGATTTCAAAAAACAAAGATTTGTCTTTTACAGCTGACACAAATGCCCCTGTTGAAATATCGCAAATGGCAGAAAATTTTAATGATTTGGCATTGACATTAAAAGATGTGATAGATGATGCAAAAAATAATGTAAACAATAACTTGTCTATTTCGCAAAGCCTTTCAAGCACATCAGAACAAGTTGGTGGCAATGTTGACAAAACTGTTGAGATTATAAACAATACTACCCAAAGGGCAGAACAAGTTGTAGAAAATTTACAAAGTTCTATAGAAAAAACAAAATCAAGTAGTCGTGATATAAATCAAGCAAATGAAGTATTAACAGAAGCAAAAAGTGAAATTATCAAATTATCAGATATCATACAAGAAAGTGCGTCCAATGAACTAGGACTCGCTCAAGATATTAGCACTTTAGCACAAGATACAGAACAGATAAAAAGTGTCTTGGAAGTGATAAGTGACATCGCTGACCAAACAAACTTATTGGCACTTAACGCTGCTATAGAAGCTGCAAGGGCAGGGGAACACGGAAGAGGATTTGCTGTTGTTGCGGATGAAGTAAGAAAATTAGCCGAGCGAACACAAAAAAGTTTGACCGAGATTAATTCTACTATCAGCGTGCTAGTCCAATCCATCAATGCCGCAAGCGAAAGGATGACTTCTAACTCAAAAGAAGTTGAGAAATTAGTAGATATATCATCAGAAGTTGAAAAGAAGATAAATAACACCTCTGAATTAACACAAAATGCAGCCAAGGCTAGTGTTGAAACATTGAAAGATATAGAAAAAGAGGGCGTAGATGTCGATGAGATGGTTAAAGCGATAAGCAATGTAAACAAAATGTCCAAAGAAAATGCTAAAAATGTTGATGAAATAGTAGATGCAACAGAAAACTTAAATCAACTCACCAAAATACTATCTGACAAATTAAAAGAAATCAATACTTAACCCCAAAAGGGTCAGGCGAACTTGTAGTGAGTTGTGTCCTGACCCTTCCTGCTTTGAGCATTGTTTGTGTGCTGGTAAAAATGCTCTTAAAAAAGATAACTGTGATTTGGCAACCGCATAAATACTCAAGAGTTCATGATAATCTAAAAGGTTTTGTCGAGTGTTTCGCTGGAGTTGATAAACTTATAATTCTTCCTGTCTGGAGTGTTGGT
>JALUMJ010000003.1 GCA_027040375.1 Campylobacteraceae bacterium | reverse complement strand
TACTAGCGTATGGGCAGTAAGCTATAAAATCATCATTTTCATTTATGACTCTTTCGCCTGATTTCTTTTCATTTTCTATGATATCTTGTAATTTTCCCCTGCCGTGTTTTTTGTAATATTTTAGATTTTTCTCTAAAAAATCTAACTCACTTCTTGGCATCAATGGAAGTGCTAAGAGTTGAGTATGGGGATGTTCTTGTGTTGCTCCTGAATTTTGTCCAAAATTTTTAAAGATGCTGACATGAATCAACCTTTTATCATTTTTCAAATCTTCTATCCGCTTTATCAAAGTTTCAAGCCATAATTTTATCAAAGAAGCATCAAATGAGCTCAAATCTTTGTCATGAAAAGGTGAATCAATGAGAACTTCATGAGCCCCAACTCCATTTATCTTTTCAAATAAACCATCTCTTTTTGAGCCCTCACTCTGCTCTACTTGCACAGCTTTATATAGATTTGGCACAACTCTTGTTTTCCAGTGTGTATTATTTGCTTCATTGTCTCTTATAGCAAAAATCTCAGGAGGTGTCATATTTTCATGGCCTTCGCAAAATGGACAGTCTTTTTTTGAAATCTTTTGCTCTTGCTGGTAAAAATCTGGTCGATGAAGTCTCTCGGGTGCTATCAAAACATTCTGATTGTGGAGCAAATCAACTCTTATCTCAGACATCAATAACCTCCAAATTTAGCGTTAATTCTAAATCTTCTTGAAATTTACAAAAAACTATAAAAGAAATCTGTTGGGCTACCATATCAAACCCACTTTCACTTTGAGATACAGTTTTTAGAATAAAAGCATTCAAATCAAAATCTAAATTCGAGCTAAGTTTTAGTCTTTTATTTGTAAAATCATCTACTATATCCAAAGAATTTATATCTTTTAAGTTTAGCCCTTCATGGATTAGATTATCATTAAAAGTGACGAGGTGAGGGTGAGCAAAGTGAAAATTAAACTCTATGCCATAGTATGCACAGTTTGGATATTTACTCTTACATGTAAGAGTTGTTTCAAAGCATTTATCTTTGAATTTATACTCTTTTGTAACTCGTGTTTTAAAATCGCCATCTATATATATGCCACCATCTCTAGAAAATAAATTTTTGGAAGAATCCAATTTGAAAGGCTGGTTTGCAAAATCGCCAATCTCTTTGTAATTTGCTCGTTTAAAATTTTCTATGTTAAAAGGAGCGTTTGATATATGGTCAATAAAAGAGTTTTTTAGATGCCAATCAAAGATAAGGTTTTCTTTTAGTTTTTCATCTAACTCCTCATTTGCATCATGAATAGTGGAAATCTCTTCTGTATTTTCCTCTTGTTTTTGGACTGTTTTTGGATTTAAAATCTTTTCATGGTAAGCTTCTTTTCTTCTTGTGAGAGTATTTTGCCAGTTGAAAAAAGCATCAAGTGATCCAAACTCTACCATTTGTCCACCATTTTTACTCGAAAACATCAAAGATAATGAATTTGTTAGAATTTTTATCTCATCAAATCCATCCATATCAAAATCATCTATCTCTCTTTTTATCTTTTTCTTTGCAAAAGTTTTTTCTAATTCTAAGAGATATTTGTAAGCATTGTCTCTGAGATTTGGAAGATATAATCCACCAAAAACACCATGCCAAAAAACATCATTTGTTTGAAGTTTGTATAAGTTCTTAAGTGCATTTTTGCTCATCTTATTTTGCTTTTTTGACATGTAAAGCATTCGCTTGTGCAAAAAGTTACTCTCAGCGTATTTTACAAAGAAATTTTTCCAAATTCCACCTTTTATAAAAGAGATGCCGATATTTTCAAAGTATTCTAACCCAACTTTTTCTTTCAAGGCTTCAAGGCTAAGAGTTTGATTTTCCCTTAAACTCCACTCTCCCATCTCAAAATAAGAAGTATTGTTAAGATAAGCGATTCCATGGGATTTGTGAGTTTTTAAATATTGACTAAAGTGCTGGGTTTTTATATGTTCATTTTTGACAACGGCTTGCACAAAGTCTTCAAGCCACTTTTTTTCATAAACCCATTCATAAGTTTTCGGCCATAATCCAAATTTTTCGGCATCATCAAAGATAATAGCAGCAGAATTTTCATCTTTTTGATGATTTTCTATAGCTTCTATAGCCTTTTTAACACTAAAAAAAGGAAGCGCATATCTAAGAGCACCAGAAATCGGAAAAAGTGCAAGTTTCTCTCCACTCTCTTCAGTTTGAAAATACCCATCCATCTTATCTCTATCAAACCCACTACTTAAAAAATGATAATCATCCACAACAGCAAAATCTATGTTTGATTTTTTCAAATCAGGCACAAGTGAAGACTCCCAAACTCTCTCAGTTAGCCAAAGTCCATTAGGTTTTTTATCAAATTTTTTCTTTATATAATTGTTTAGTTTTTTGATTTGTTCAATTCTATTGTGTGATGGGATTGAACTCAAAACTGGCTCATAATACCCAGCACTTATCCATTCTATGGCGCCTACTTTTGTCAATATCAGCATATTGTCATATATATCTTTATGTTTTGTAATGATTTGTTCCAAGAGCCAACCACTACAATGAACTGAAAATTTAAAATGAGGATGTTTTACCATAGTTGCAAAAAAAGGTTTATAACATTTTTCTATAGCTTCATCTACAGCCTCGCCAAAATTATCAACTGGCTGGTGCATATGCACTCCAAAAAGTAGTGACACTTTCTTCATATATTTTCCTCTTGCTTGCTATTTAATTTTTGCTTAAGAACTATCACACGAACCAATTACGAGCATAATTCGCTTCTAAGTCTATTTCTAACTCACCAAAGCCAGGTAAAGTTTGTATCAATCTTTTATCTTTATATAATTCAAATCTGAATTTTATCTTGCCTTCCCAGCTTTTGTCTTTTTTGATTTTAAATTCCAATAATTCATCAAAAGCAAAATCTACATGTAACTCTTTTTTGATACTTTTAATGCCTATTTTTATAGGTATATCTAATTTAAATTCAAAAGGCTCTATCAAAATAGTAAGAGATTTGCACTTTAAAAGCTCTTCTTTCGAGGCTTGATATGAAAAATATATAAACTCTTCATCTTGCCCATAATAGATTTTTTTAACAGGACCCCTTGCTTTATCCATAGTAGAAAAAAGTTTTGTTTCATCTACGACACCACATCCTAGCCACTCAAAAAAAGAGTTGTTATTTCCATTTATGTTTGGAGTTATATAAGATGTTGAAGGTAGCCAAAAGTCTTGTGTATTTTTATTTTCTAAGATAGGTTTATACAAATCACTCGGTGGATCGATTTTTAAAAGATTATATATACTAATCAAATGTCCTCTAAAAAGTACATCAAAACTAGCTCCAAAATCTGTGTGATGGTCATCTCCATACCACCAAAACCAGTCTGAACATTCAGCTGCTAAGAAATGCTTTGTGATTTTTTCTTTTGTGTCTTCATCTATATTTTGCTCAAGTTTTTGATAATCTCTCTTGGTTTGATATATAAAATCCCAAGCTTTTGTTTTTTCACTGTGTCCAACCCAAGTGTTAAACTCACCATTTATCCAACTCCCAGGGCTCAAACTTGGCAATCTATTTTGTTCTAATTTTAAAACTTCATCCATATTTATGGTGTTGCAGCACGGAGTTTGGTTTATCTTGGTGTAGAGTGCATCAAAAAAATCAAAACCATTATTTTTGTAAAATTCCCAAGCATTTTCACCATCTAAGATGACAAAAACACAAGCATTGCTGTTTTCATCATTTATATTTTCAAGAGCATTCACAAAGTCATCACTTGCTTTTTTTGCGTCCCAAAATCTATAGGTAAAACCAATCAAATCGCTTAAACCATGGTCTCTAAATCCCATACACATACCATCAAAATCGTAAGGATAATATAGATTTTTTCTTTCCTTGTTTTGTAGTGATTTGAAAAGTATCGCTTCATCTGTCGCTATGGCTTTTATACCACATTTTTTTAGAAGATTTACGCTTTTAGTATCAACTGCTCCTTCTGCAGGCCAAAAAATCTCTGGTTTAAATCCAAAAGTTTCTTCAAAAAGTTTTATTGCTCTTGAAATTTGAAGATAAGCATCATCACATAATGGTTGGTTGGGCTTAGGTATATTGGTGTTTTGGTTTGCTAATTTTGCATTTTGCATATCCATTAAAAGAGGCAAAATAGGGTGATTTAGAGGAGTTGTCGATATGGAAATCCTGCCTTTGGCATGAAGTGATTTGTAGTATCCAAATATCCCTTTTATGAACTCTCTTAGCGTTTCGAGTAAAATAGCTTTATCGCTAAAATCATAAGAATGCTCTTTTTTTATGAGAGATGAGACAATTTTATCATTTTGTCTTAAGTAAACTCCGCACCATGAGAGTATAAATAAAACTTCTAAATCAAATAGTTCCGCATCGTTTAAACTCTCTTTTTGAAAAAGATATTTAAAGTGTTTTAGCGGCGTAACCATCGTATCAAACTGTGCAGATTTACAAATTTTAATCATCCAAGCCCGCTCATCTGGCTTTAAAGAGTTAGTGTCTTTATACCAAAGTTGCAAGAAATAGTCCTTTTCCACAGGGTTTTCATAGTAGAGTTTCATCTGTTCTATCAAAGGAGGAGTTATGTTAAAAGTTGCTTTTATATTTTTATGTCTTGCCATCATCCAAGGCATATCATAATAGTCTTTTATGGAGTGTAAAAATACCCAAGGCATCTGCATCACACCAGAATTATCTCTATAATCAGGTTGATGCATATGCCAAATAGTCACTAAATTCAAAATTTATTTGGACCAGTTTGCTATTTTTTCATTGTATTTATCATATATATATTTGCCTGATATTTCATCTTTTGCTTGGATATATATGTTTAAATGTTCGCTATATTGGTCTGGTATCATCAAAATCCAATCTGTTTCATTTTCCCAAATCTTAACTCCATCAGCAGTTGAGCTTTTTTTGTCTTTAGCATCTTCTAAAAACTTTCTCATCATCTTGCCTTTGAGGGCTTGAGTGCATTGTATCTTTTTGCTTGAATAGTAAAAATCATTTACTTTTTTTGCCAATACAGATAGCTTTATGCTATGACAACTTAGCATCTCCATAACTTTAAGGCTAGCATACATGGCGTCTCTTGTAACCCCAAATTCTGTAAAAGCAAAATTCCCATCCATTGTGGCTATCAAATCATACTCTTTCAATTTTTCAGTTTTAAAGTTTGAGTATTTGCCTCGCTCGATTTGAATATTTTCAAAATCTACGATATCAGGAGCCCAAGTTGGCAAAAATACTTTCATCTTTTTTTCTGTACTGCTCATATTTAATAGATGTAAAATCGTGTGTAAGCCTTTGATTTTATCTAGCACTTCTCCCCCGTCCGTGATAAATGACAACCTTTGTGCATTTGGATATATCATGACACCCATATCATAGTGCAAGCTTTTGACAATATTTGAAATATTTGATTTCGCACGGCTTTCTAAGATATTTATATTAGAAAGTTTTTTCGCATCATAGTAAGCATCTAAAACTATGTTTTCAACGCCTAAATCATTTAATAGTGTAGGAAATATATCGGCCGTACTTCCGTGCATAACATCAGCTGCTACTTTAAAACCACCACATTTTATGATTTTATGGTCTATCTTTTTTTCTATCTTTTCTATATATGCTTTAGAATCCCTATCTTTTGTAGATTCTTTTATCTCGCCTATTTTAGTATAATCAACTCTTCTGAAATTTTCTGTAAAAAATGCTTTCTCAACCCCTTTTATAGAATCAGAATCTATCCTTAGTGCTTCTTCGTTAAATAGTGTGATTTGAGAACTAGTGGTATCTATGATATCCCGCTTGAAGTGTGCGCCACCTACCAATCTATCGTCATTTGCAAGCTTATATCTAAGAACGGAAGGAGGGACACTTTGCATATCAAGCACATCTATACCAGCACTTAAAAGTCCGCCAAGAAAGGCTCGTTTGAGCATTCTTGAACTTTTATCTTTGTCTCTTCCCACAGCTATTTGAGAGCCGATTGGGAGTTGAGATGCAAATGCTTCGGCTAGTTTTGTGGCCATATCGCAAGAGAGTTCTATGTTGCTTTTTCCGCTAACACTTCCTCTTTCAAATATGGTATTTTTATATCTATTTCCAAGAACCAAACTATGGCTGATTATGGAAGCAGGTTCTATCTTTTTATCAGGCCAAATAGTTACATCTTGTTCAAATGTTGTTAGCTCCCCGACTTCACATCCCTGAGCTAATATCAAGCCAGATTTTGCACTAACATTTTTGCCTATAACATTGTCATAACAAATAACGCAACCATCAAATTTAGCATTTTTCCCTATCTCTATATCGCTCCACAAGACACTATTTCTTATATTGCTATCGCTTCCTATTGTGACATTGTTACCTATGACTGTATTGTTTAATTTTGTATTTTTCGCTAATTTTACATCTTTTCCTAGCACTACGCTGCCGATAATTTCTATACTTTTATCTAAGGTATAAGGAGTATCGCTATAAAGTGTTCCATCAGGAAATTTGGTTTTAATACCTGGAATTTTAAAATTCACTTTGCCTTTTAATATATCATCATGTACTTCACGGTAGCTTTCAGGATTTCCAACATCTCTCCAGTATCCATCTAAGCTATAACCCATAAGTGGTATGTCGTTTTTCATAAGTGTTGGAAATAAATCTTTGGCAAAATCAAAATTTTCAGCTTTTGGTATAAAATCCAATATTTCAGGTTCAATTATGTAAATTCCTGTGTTTATAGTGTCACTAAAAACTTCTCCCCAGCTTGGTTTTTCTAAAAATTTTTCTATTATGTTATCGCTATTTGCAATCACAACTCCAAATTGAAGAGGGTTTTCTACTGAAGTTAAGCCTATGGAAAGTTTTGCTTTTTTGCCGTTGTGAAAATCAAATAACTTTTGAAAATCAAAATCAGTCACTAAATCACCGCTTATGATTACAAAGTTATCATCGCCGATAAGGTCTTGAGCAAGTTTTACAGCTCCTGCGGTTCCATAATCATCGTCAGGAGTGACATAGCTTATCTTTATGCCAAAATCACTTCCATCTTTAAAATAATCTTTGATAACTTCAGGTTTAAAATATAGAAGAATTATAAATTCTGTGATGCCCAAATCTTTTAGAGTCATCATAGTGTGTTCCATCATAGGTCTGTTTACTATGGGCAGCATGGGTTTTGGACAAGAGTGAGTTAGGGGCTGAATTCTTGTTCCAAATCCCCCTGCCATTACTACAGCTTTCATCTTATACCTCTAGAAGTGAATTTTCTGAATTAAAAGGTGAGATAACTTTTGGAGTTGTTTCATCACATATCCATCTTCCATTGCCAAGTTTATATCCAAATTGGTAAGAATTATTTGAATTCATAACTTTTGTTATGTAAAACTCACCATTTTTCTTTTTTTTCATTGGCTCATATTTCCACTCATTCCATTCACCGCTTATCTCTGCAGAATCTGTAAAATCTGGATTTATAGTAAAAGTTATCCAAGATTTTTTGCCTTTGTTTGTTATCTTAATCATAGGTATCTCCGCTTTAGTTTGTATGGCTTATTATAGCAAAATTAAGGTATAAATATGGTTATAAAATATGCAAAATATAAGAGTTTTTTATTAGAAAGTGATTTAGAAGGGGGTTGAGATGCAGAAAAATCACATCTCGTATCTGTTTTTATATATTGTTAGCTTTTTTGTATTGCATTATCATAGCATACGCTTCATCTTTTAATTTCAACTTTTCTTTTTTCAAAGTATCTAATTCTATCGCCTCTATAAATTCACTTCCACTTTCTGCATTATTTATCTTTTTGTCAAGTTCATTATGCCTTTCAAAAATCTTTGCAAAATGCGCATTTTCTGTTTTTAGCGTAGTTATTACATGTCTGTATTCATGTAGCATCATCTCTCCTTAAATATTTTTTGTTATTCTAACTAACATTTGCTTAAGTTCTGTAATCTGCATTTATTTTTACATATTCATAGCTTAAATCACATCCGTAAGCAGTATATGAAAAATCTCCCACATGTAAGTTACATGTGATTTTAAAAGAGTCTTTTTTCATGACTATATTTGCTTTTTCTTCTATGTTTGCATCCATGATTGGACACTTCTTGGAGTGTATTAAAACATTGTTATAGTAAATTTCTAGTTTATCTTCATCACATTCTATGTTTGAAGCTCCAATCGTTGAAGCGATTCTGCCCCAATTTGGATCTTCCCCAAAAATCGCAGTTTTAACAAGCAAAGAGTTGCTTAATGCCTTTGCAGCTTTTTGTGCGTCAAGTTCATCTTTTGCACCATTTACTTCAAAAGCAACTACTTTGTTTGAACCTTCCCCATCTTTTAGTATCAAATAACTTAAATTTTTAGTGATGAAATCCAAGGCTTCTTTAAAAGCAGTTTGATCATAGGCATCTTTTGTCCTATTTGTTAGTAGAAAAACAGAATCATTTGTGGATGTATCGCCATCAACACTAATGGTGTTGAAAGAATTTTCTATGCTTTGTTTTAAAATTTCATCCATATCGTCTTTTGGGATATTTGCATCGCTGACTAAAAAGCAAAGCATGGTGGCCATAGCAGGATTTATCATACCAGCACCCTTGCAAATTCCTGCGATATGAAAAAAGCTTCCATCGTCTAATTCAACCCTGACACACATCTCTTTTTTGAAGCTATCAGTTGTCATGATTGCATTAGCGCAAGAGTTTGAATCTTTTGAGTTGAAATCAAATCTATTTGCAGCATCTATGATTTTTTGTGTTTCAAGCGGATATCCAATGACTCCGGTTGAGCTCATAATTGGATTTATGATATTTTTAAAATTTATGTTTTCAAATATAAAATCAATATCATCTATGCCTTTTTGACCAGTCATCGCATTTGCATTTTTAGAATTCATCAAGATAAAATTTGTTTTGAAATTTTTTTGGTATCTTTTAAAGTGTTTTATGGGAGATGCTTGAAATTTGTTTGTAGTAAAAACCGCAGATATATCACACTCTTCGTCACTTCTTATAAAAGCTACATCTTTTTCACCGTCTTTTTTGAGCCCAGCATCTATGCCACCACAGTAAAATCCATCGACATTTTCTATACCATTTTTTATAGATATTATATTAAACATATTTTAGCTCCTGAGGTTTATATCTGCTGTTTATTATATTTTTTGTATTTCTTATGCCCTCACCAGTGCCTACGACAAATAGCTTTGTATCTCCACTTATAAGAGTATCACCTCTTGGCATAGGGATAAATTTACCATTTGTATCTTCTAGCCCAACGATGCTCACATTGACAATCTCTCTTATATGTGCTTCTTTTATCTTTTTAAACCTTAACCAACTGTGCCCTGGAACCGTAATCTCTTCCATATCGATTGGTATGTCTCTTCGGTAGAGTATATTTTCAAGCATATTTTCCATATCAGGTCTAACGCTCATAGCGCTTATCCTTTGAGCCATCAGTTTTGAGGCACTTACAACACTATTGGCACCTAGTTTTTTTAGTTTTTCTATATCATTTTGATTTGCAGCTTGTGACATTATGAGATAGGGATTTTTTAAGCCAATCTCTTTTTCGTATAGTCTAACAGTTACGATTTGAGCTATATTGTCAGCTAGATTTTCGCTAAGAGTAATCAAACCCTTTGCACTAGAAAGTCCTGATTTTAGCAAAGCAACTTCGCTATGAGGCTCTTCTTGAACAAAATATGGATATTTGTATTCTTTAGCTATTGATACTAAATTTTTATCAGGAGCTACCACAACAAAAGGTATGTGAGCATTTTTGAATTGTTTTGTTAGTTCTATTGTGTATTCATTATGGTAACAAATAACATAGTGATTTTTCAATCTAGCGATATTGTATAACATTTGGCGCTCCTTTAAGATTCGTACAAAATCCCCTTTATTTAGCACTTCTACTAAAAGACCAACTGAAAAGGAAAATACTCCAAATCCAAGTATTATGAGGGCTAATGTAAAAATTCTGCCTGCTTTGGAAATCGGTGCAATTTCTCCAAATCCAACTGTAGTAAAAGTGATACCAGCTTGGTAAATCGCATCATCAAGTGAGAAGTCATCGATTATCATATAGCCTAGTGCTCCTATGAGTATCATAAGCACAGTTAAGATAAGAGGAAGTCTAAAGGGTTTTAATTGTTGATAAAGTTCAGTATTTAAGTTAATCGCGGGGATACTTCTGTCGCTCCAGTGTAAAAGTTTTTTTATTTTACGAAGCATGGACGGTTTTACCCCCGATGTTAGTTGTAAAGATTAGTTAAGCGTTTTTCTTCATAGTTCTTAGAGTTGAAGCAGCAACTTTGATTTTTCTAGTTGTGCCGTCTTCTAGAGTAACTCTTACTGTTCTAAGATTTGGAAGAAATCTTCTTTTTGTTTTGTTATGAGCATGACTGACATTGTTTCCAACCATCGGTCCTTTTCCTGTTATTGCGCATCTTCTAGCCATTTTAAATCCCTTGGTGTTTTATTAAGGCTGATATTATACCTAAATTTTATAAAGGTTTTATGAAATTAAAGATAAAATCTACAAATTCCATTAAAAGGATATGTTTTTTGCTAACAAACTCTACAATTTTTGCCAAAGATTTTAATATGAAGTATCATAAAAATGCCATCAAAGTAGGGTTTAGGATATTTTGTTTCAATGCCCAAGATGTTTCATCTATAAATATTCATGGTGCTAATTTTTTAGCTACATTATCGATAGACGGCGCAGAATATGGAGTAAGCATAGCTATTTGCGGGCTAAAATCAGGAAAAATTACACAGATTTTGATAAATGATATAGAAGACGCAGGAATTATGCTCTATGATAATTTGATCAGTTTTTTTGAAGATGAAACAAATGTACACCAAGCAAATTTTAAAATACAAAATCAAGATATGATTTTGTTTTTATCTAAATAAAAGGAAAAAGATGAAAGTTGCCCCAAGTATATTATCTGCGGATTTTGGCAGATTAGATGAAGAGATTAAAGCTATCTGCGATGGTGGTTGTGATTATATACATGTAGATGTCATGGATGGACATTTTGTGCCAAATATGACTATAGGCCCAGTTGTTGTTAAATCTGTTGCAAAGGTGGCTACCAAACCTCTTGATGTTCATCTTATGGTTGAAAATAATACTTTTTTTGTTGAGCTCTTTGCTCCGTTAAAACCTGAATTTATATCTTTTCATATCGAATCAGAAAAACATCCTCATAGGCTTATACAAAAGATAAGAAGTTATGGTATAAAGCCGGCAATCGTGCTGAACCCACATACCACGCCACAGACGATAGAGTATATATTAGATGATGTAGATATGGTACTTTTGATGAGTGTAAATCCTGGTTTTGGTGGGCAAAAATTTATACCCTCAGTGATAGAAAAAGCTAGAAAACTAAAGAGCATGATAAACAAAAGAGGATTAAATACGCTGATAGAAGTTGATGGTGGTGTCAACGATAAAAATGTAAAAGAGTTAGCAAATGCTGGAGTTGATATAGTGGTCGCTGGAAATTTTGTTTTTAGTAATCCATCATACAAAGATGCGATAAGTAGTCTGAAATAGTGACTCCTAAAGTAAAGATATGTGGCATAACAAATATAAAAGATGCTAAGGCGGCTGTGCTTTATGGTGCAGATGCACTAGGTTTTGTTTTTTATAAAAAATCACCAAGATATATAGAGCCTCAAATCGCACGAGAGATAGCAGAGCTGCTTCCTCCTTTTGTTCAAAAAGTTGGACTTTTTGTAAATGAAAACGCCTCTAGGATAAACCTTACATGTAAGGACGCAAAGATGTCTTTAGCACAGATTCATTTTGATGGAGATGAGCAGTTGTATGAGAGCTTAGATTTGCCTCATATTAAAGTGATACGAGCCACATGTCAGCAAGATATCACAAAATATGCAAATGAGTACAAAATAGTAGATGCTTTTGTAGAAGGTTTTGGTGGTCAAGGAAAGAGGATTGATGCACAGTGGTTTGGAGGAGTTGACTGTTCTCGCATCATCCTAGCTGGTGGATTAAATGCACAAAATATTGATGAAGTAAAAAAATATAATTTTTATGGTTTTGATGTAAGTAGTGGGGTTGAAAAGAGCAAGGGTGTAAAAGATACAAGCAAGATAAAAGAGTTCATAAATAAGGTTAAAAATTGAAATATTTTGATATGCTAGTAGAGAAGTTAAAACAAAATAAAATCACAAAAGATGATTTTTTAAAAGAGATAAAAGAGATAAAATCTTTAGAAGATGTAGATACTGATGACTTGGAAAACTTGAGGCTTTTGGGGCTTCCTATTTGTGATGATGACGAGGGATTTTACCTTAAAACCTCAAAAACAGATATAAAAGATCAGAAATTTTGCATAGTTGATATAGAAGCAAGTGGAAGTAAACCTAGCGAATATCAAATCATAGAGATTGGCGCAGTTATGATTCAAAATGGTGTTGAGATTGATAGATTTGAAACTTTTGTTTATACGGATTTGTTGCCTGAGTCTATCACGATATTGACTGGAATCACGCTTGAAGATTTAAAAGATGCTCCATCTCTCGCCTTTGTTTTGGAAAAGTTTAGGCTCTTTTTGGCAGATGCAGTTTTTATAGCCCACAATGTAAAGTTTGATTATAATTTTATATCAGCATCTATGCAACAAGTTGGTTTTGGACCACTTTTAAATCGTAAGCTTTGTACAATCGAGCTTTCAAGAAAATGCTTTGTAGCACAAAAATATGGACTTGGGTTTTTGATGGAATTTTTCGATATATCATTTGGGTCTCAGCACCGTGCTTTAGTTGATGCAAGGATGGCTGATTATGTGTTCAAGCAATGCTTATCAACTTTACCGCAAGAGATAAGCACAACAGAAGAGTTGATAGAATTTTCATGCCCACCAAAAAAGAAGAAAAAGAAGAAAAATAAATCTAAGGTGTAATTATTTTTTTAAAAATTGTTTTTGCAAACTACTTGGAAAAGTTATTAAATCAGAATTATATGCTCTCCACATCATAAAGATTTTTTCGCAGTATGGCAAGTTAATAGCCATACCTCTTTTTACGCCCTCGGCTGCTAGATAAACTTTTTTGTCATTTCTTATATGTGCTTCACTTAGGTAACAACCAGCAGGAATATTTCCATAAGAGTAAGCATACCCTAGAAGTTTTATAGCTTTGTTTAAGTTTACATTTACCCCTTTGCCGTGTAGATACATCCTACCTAACATATAGCTAGCTGAAATAACCTTGTCTTTTGTGATTGCCTTTTTAAATGATTGTTTAGCTTGCATAAAATCATTTTTTTTAAAAGCAATTATCCCATCCCTAAAGTTATTTGCGTTCATTGTTGAGTATGCCAGTATTGTAATTAGTAATAATTTTTTAAACAAAATATTCCTCCCCGAAATTTCATATTATTATAGCATAATTTTACAAATAGTCTTTTTTATAGTCTATATAATTTTGCGCTGATTCGTAAAGTGAGGCTATCTCATCTTTGTTTAATTCTCTTATGACTTTTGCAGGAGAGCCCATTATGAGTGTCCTTGGAGGGAAGATTTTGTTTTTTGTTACAAGCGAGCCAGCACCTACGATAGACTCTTTTCCTATGATAGCACCATCAAGTATAGTTGTGCTCATCCCGATAAGACAAGCATCGCCTACTATACAACCATGTAACATAACTTTATGTCCGATAGTAACATTATCCCCTATATATGTTGGGTGTCCATCACTTTTGTCTTCTTTTGTATAATGATCCACATGTATCATGCTCATGTCTTGTATATTTGTATTTTTCCCAATTTTTATGGAATTTATATCGCCTCTTACAACACAACCAAACCAAACAGAGCTATTTTCCCCGATTAGTACATCGCCGATGATGTCGGCACTGTTTGCTATAAAAACATCTTTTTCTATTTTTGGCATGATGCCTTTGTATGGTAAAGTCATCTAGCTTTCCTTAAATAATTTTTTAGCCAATCTCTCGGCTTTATTGGCATCGGTATCTTTTCTAAGTGTATTGAAGATTTTATTTATATAATCACCCAAAATCTTTTGTGAATTTATAGTTTTTTGCCCTGTTACTTCTACTCTCTTGTATTGGTCATCACTTTGCAATTCCCAAGCAAGATTATTGTCATTTAGTTGAAGTTGAAGTATCTCTAAAAGTTTTTCTTGCAGCGGTTTTTCCACGATAGGCGTCATAAGCTCCAATCTTCTCTCCAAATTCCTTGGCATCCAATCTGCGCTTGATATAAACATGCATGGATCTGAATTTTTAAAGTAAAATATTCTGGCATGTTCTAGGTATCTACCTACTACAGAGATAACTCTTATATTTTCACTGATGTCTTTAATCCCAGGTTTTAAACAACAAATCCCTCTTATGATTAAATCAATCTTCACACCATTTATAGAGGCTTTATACAGAGCTTTTATGACATCAGAGTCCACCAAAGAGTTCATCTTTGCTATGATTCTGCCATCTGTTCCTTTTTTCGATTCATTATTTATCATATTTAGCAGAGTTGGCTTTATCTGGGTTGGAGACATTTTTAGTGTTTCTAGTTTTTGACTTTTTGAAAAACCTGAAAGTATATGGAAAAAAGAAGTAGTGTCTTTAGCAAAATCATCCTTACATGTAAAGTAGCTGACATCAGTGTAAATCTTTGCAGTTGCTCCATTGTAATTTCCTGTTCCTAGATGTATATAGAATTTCAACACACCATCTTCTTGGCGGATTATTTGAGTAACTTTTGCATGCACTTTAAAACCTGTTATTCCATATATCACATGTGCCCCAGCTTTTTCTAGTGCTCTTGCCCAATGCAAGTTATTTTCTTCGTCAAACCTAGCTTTAAGCTCTACCATAACAGTTACTTGTTTACCTTCATTTGCTGCGTCTATAAGAGCTTGGATGATAGCAGAATTTTTTTCAACTCTGTAAAGAGTGACTCTAATCGAGATAACTTTTGAATCTTTTGCTGATTCTTTGATGAGCCTAGTAACAGGGTCAAAACTCTCATAAGGATGATATAATAAGATGTCTTGTTTTCGAATAGTCCTAAAAATTGATTCATTTTTATTTAATGGTGGCAAAACTTTTGGATGATATGGAGGCAAAGTAAGCTTCGAGAAATTTTTATTTCCAACTATCTCCCAAAGAGCGCCAAGATTTAAAGGAAGATTATAGCTATATACATCTTTTGCAAATATCTTCATATGATAATTTAAAAAATCCAATATATCAGGGTCACAATTTTCTTGGATGTCAAGCCTAACAAAAGCACCTTTTTTTCGCAGCTTCAAGCCTTGTTCCATGATGAGCATAAAATCATCCGCTTCTTCTTCTTCTATTACGATATCAGCATTTCTAGTGACTCTAAAGGCTGCACTTGAAATCAGCTTGTATCCTGGAAATATATCCTCTACATGTTCATGCACTATGGATTCTATAGGTACATAATGATTGTCACTTACTTGAAAGAATCTTGGCAATACTCTAGTGATTCTAATCATTCCGTATTTGAATTTATCTGTATTGTCCTCATCACTCAATTTGATAGCAAGTGAGAAGCTAAGGTTGTTAAGATGAGGAAAAGGATGAGTTGCATTGACGGCGATTGGGATGATGACCGGTAAAATATTTGAAAAGAAAAACTCATCAGCTTTTTCTCTCAATTCATAATCCAAATCTTCGTAATTTTTTATATAAAGTTGCTCGTTTTCAAGTTCTTTTTGTATCTCATGATATGTGTTTTGAAGCACCTCTTTTTCTTGTGTTAGGTATTCTCTAATCTCTAAGAGTTGATCCTTAGGAGTTATCTTATCTGTCCCCGTTACCATAACTCCAGCATTGAAAAGTTGCTTTAAGCCAGCTACCCTAATCATATAAAATTCATCTAAATTTGTGGCATATATGGCTAAAAACTTTAATCGCTCCAACAAAGGAAGCTCTGCTTTTTTTGCTTGTTCTAACACTCTAGTATTGAATTTAAGCCAAGATAATTCTCTATTTATGTAATATTCTGGTTCATTTAGATTTGCCATCATTGTGTCCTTTTGTCTTTATTGTTGCCATCTTAGACCAAGAACTATTATATCAAATTTTCTACAGTTTTCTAAGCTTTGTTATCTCATCTCTTAGTTTTGCAGCCTTTTCAAACTCCAAATCTTTTGCAGCTTGGTGCATTTTTGCACTCATTTCTTTTATGATTTGCCTCTTTTGACTAGGTGGAATTTTATCTTTTTTATCAAACTTATTAAAAATCTCGCCCAAATCTTCTACTTTTAGATTCTCATCTAGTTTTCTTTTTGTCGAAGTTGGTGTGATATTGTGTTGGGTGTTATACTTTTCTTGCAACTCTCTTCTTTTTAGTGTGGTTTTTATAGCTTTTTCCATAGAATTTGTGATTTTTTTAGCAAACATCACAACTTTCCCATTTATGTTTCTAGCAGCTCTTCCCATGGTTTGCGTCAAACTCGTCTCGCTTCTTAAAAATCCCTCTTTATCGGCGTCAAGTATAGCAACAAGTGAAACTTCAGGCAAATCAAGCCCTTCACGCAAAAGATTTATGCCAATCAATACATCAAATTCGCCAAGCCTAAGAGAGCGGATTATCTGATTTCGCTCTATCGCATCTATATCAGAATGCATGTATCTGACTTTCAATCCTAGCTCACTATAATACCTGCTCAACTCTTCAGCCATCTTTTTTGTCAAAACTGTCACCAAAACTCTCTCATCTTTTGCTATGACTTCTTTGATGAGGTCGTGTAATTTTTCGACTTGATTATCGCTATCGAGTATCTCAACTTCAGGGTCAAGCAAGCCAGTTGGCCGTATGATTTGTTCAGCTACATTTTCACCTGAAAGCTCCAGCTCCAACTCTTTTGGCGTGGCTGAGACAAAAAGAAAATGCGGAGCTTTATTTATGTACTCATCAAACATCAAAGGACGATTATCTAATGCACTTGGAAGTCTAAATCCATACTCTACCAAAACCTCTTTTCGACTCCT
>JALUMJ010000002.1:2527-4815 GCA_027040375.1 Campylobacteraceae bacterium | reverse complement strand
TCTTTGTATCTCTCTATCTCATCTAAAATCACACTTGAGATTGGAAAGATCATCCCCCTGGGGTAGAAGTCCCTTTGAGCAAGTACATGGTGGATAAAATATCTATGCAATCTTCCATTGCCGTCTTCTAAAGGGTGTATATAAACAAATGCAAAGGCGATAATTGCTGCGTGCAAAACAGGATCGATTCCATCTCTACAAAGAAAAGCATCTAGCTCTATCCAATCTTGAAGTAACTCCTTCAAATCACTACTTTTAGCACCTATAAACTCAGGTAAAGGATAGTTTTCTCTATCTCTATCACCTAAAAATACTTCATCTTCCCTAAGACCTATCTTGATAAACCTTGAATCTTCCAAAAGCATTGCATGCAATCTCTCTATCTCTTCTACGCTCAGCGGTATTTTTCCAGCTTCATTGATAACCTTTCCCCAATTTTCAATTCTATTTTTTGCTGGTCGTTCCCCTTCTATCTCAAATGATGCTTTTGAGTCTGAGAGTAATAAAAAGCTAGCAGCCCTTCGTGCCAATGATTTGGAGACTTTGCCTATGACTTTTGATATGTCACGACTAAAATCTATATCTAAAAACTCTTGTAATTTTTTAGTTTTTACGATGATGGGACACATACTTGCGGTACCTAGTAGATTATTGTTGAGTTTATGTCTTTTAGACTTTATTGGGATATTTCTCACTATGTATATTTTTTCATCTAAAACATTATTATATTTACCAGCAGGAAGATCACTCAAAGGTAACCGCTCATTTAAAAGAAATTCATAAAAGAACCAGATCTTTTTAGCAAGTATCCGCTTTGGGTTTAGTTGAATGTTTTCTAATATATGCTCTTTTGGAAATGCTCTTAAAATCTCTTTTAAAACAAGAAGGTCAATAATCTCATGTTTTAGAGCAAACTCTAGATTTGCATAGGGTGTTTCGCTAACACTAAGTTGCGCATCAAAAACAGTCCACCCACTCTTTTGAGTTTTTTGAGAGGCGAGCCTCTTCTTGCTTACGCAACACAACTCTCGCAGGTGTGTACTTAGACCAAAATTATGAATCAACCATGAGTATCCTATGAGATTACATGAAGTTGGTAAAAGTTTGTCTTGAAAAGATTCTGTCATTTTCTACTCTCTTTTAGGGATTTCATTAAGTAATTCGGGATTTTATCTAATACTTAGTAAAATATCGTGTTTTTTATTATGAAAATAAGTATAGCATAAATGATTGGTAATTCAAAAGTTTAGTAGAAATTTGAAGGTTTCTTAAAGTTTGTGATTTAGAAATTTAAAAGGATTTCAAAAGTAGATGGCCGGGAGAAGGAGATTCGAACTCCTGGAGGTGTGACCCTCGCCGGTTTTCAAGACCGGTGCATTAAACCAAGCTCTGCCATCTCCCGACAATAAAAATAAGATATAAAATTGGAGGCGACACCCGGATTCGAACCGGGGATCAGAGCTTTGCAGGCTCCTGCCTTAGCCACTTGGCTATGTCGCCGCTGCTTAAAGCTTATCCAAGATTATTAGTGGTGCCCGGAGCCGGACTTGAACCGGCACGCTCGCAATGAGCGAGGGATTTTAAGTCCCTTGCGTCTACCAATTCCGCCATCCGGGCAAACGCTTTACTATTTACAAAATTAATGGAGCGGGAAACGAGGTTCGAACTCGCGACCCCGACCTTGGCAAGGTCGTGCTCTACCGCTGAGCTATTCCCGCAGTTAAAATTGAGACGAAATTATACCAAGTATTAGGGTAAATGTAAAGGGTTTTGGCAAATAAAGCATTTTAATCTTATATTTTTGATATAATTGCAAAAAAATAAAGGAAAAAGATGCGTAGTGATCAAGTAAAAAAAGGTTATGACAGAGCTCCTCATAGGAGTCTATTTCGTGCAACTGGTGTGAAAAACGAGGATTTTGATAAGCCGTTTATCGGTGTAGCAAACTCTTTTATAGAGATTATTCCTGGACATTTTTTCTTGAATAAATATGGCGAAATCATCAAAGATGAGATAAGAAAAAACGGTTGTATTCCATTTGAATTTAATACCATAGGTGTTGATGATGGGATTGCCATGGGGCATGATGGTATGCTCTATTCATTGCCTAGTCGAGAGCTTATAGCAAATAGCATAGAAACTGTGATGAACGCCCACAAACTCGATGCGATGATTTGTATCCCAAATTGCGATAAGATAATCCCTGGTATGATTATGGGGGCTCTTAGAGTCAATGTTCCTACTGTCTTTGTCAGTGGTGGACCCATGAAAAAAGGATATGTAAAAGA
>JALUMJ010000002.1:0-2427 GCA_027040375.1 Campylobacteraceae bacterium | reverse complement strand
ATATCTGAGTCTTCTATCATAGATGAAAGCGTGATACACAAACTTGCAAACTCATACTCAAAGGTTGGTGGGCTTGCTATATTGTTTGGAAATTTAGCCGAAGAAGGTTGCGTCATCAAAACCGCTGGCATCGTAGGAGAGAGAACATACAGAGGGAAAGCCGTCTGTTTTGACTCTCAACAAGAAGCGATAGCTGGTATAGTGGGCGGAAAAGTTAAAAAAGGCGATGTGGCAGTTATTAGATACGAAGGACCAAGAGGAGGTCCAGGAATGCAAGAGATGTTAAGCCCAACTAGTTTAGTCATGGGCATGGGTTTAGGAGCTGATGTAGCCTTAATCACAGACGGAAGATTTAGCGGAGCTACTAGAGGCTTAAGCATAGGACATGTAAGCCCTGAAGCTGCTGAGGGTGGTATGATAGGACTTCTTAAAGATGGCGATATTATCCATATAGATGTAGATAAATATATATTGGAAGTTGAACTAAGTGATGAAGAGATTGCACAAAGAAGAGCAGAATTTAAACCAAAAGAGAAAGAGATTAAAGGAAGTTGGCTAAAACAATATAGGCAACTTGTGACAAATGCAAGTAATGGAGCAGTTCTAAAAACTGAGTTTTGATGGACAGCTTTTTAAATCTTTTACTTCAAGATACAATCACTATGATGGCGATTGTTGACCCTTTGGGTGTGAGCGCCATCATGCTTTCGTTGTTGGGGCAGAGTGCCACAAAAGAAGATGTTTCTAAAATAGCATTTAAATCAACGATGACGATAATCATCGCATTTTTTGTAGTTTTGATAAGTGGAAATTTTTTACTAAAGCTTTTTGGTATAGAGATTGATTCTTTAAAAGTCATGGGTGGTATCGTGCTTTTGCTCATGTCTATCAAGATGGTAAATGGCTTGTCAGAATCTAAAAACCAAACAAAAGAAGAGAGGGTTGAGGCACAAGGGCATGAGGACTTTTCCATTATCCCTTTGGCGATTCCTATAACTTTTGGTCCCGGGATTTTTGCAACAGTAGTGATACTTCGAAACCAAACTGAAGGGCTCTCTTCTCTTATTGCTTTTATTATCTCTTATCTTGTGGTGGCATTAGCTGTTTATTTGGCGTTTAGAAATAGTATTTACATAAGAAAGTATCTTGGCATAACTGGGTCTAAAATCATCAGCAGATTGATGGGCTTGATAGTTGGGGCGATTGCGGTTCAATTTATAGTTTCGG
This sequence comes from Campylobacteraceae bacterium, assembly GCA_027040375.1. GTDB lineage: Bacteria > Campylobacterota > Campylobacteria > Campylobacterales > Sulfurospirillaceae > JAADIZ01. The sequence goes on along the minus strand of JALUMJ010000002.1, from coordinate 1,200 downwards.
GATTGAGTGTTTTGATAAAAGAATTTATGTGAATTAAGTAGAGATACATAATATCTCTACTTCAAAGGAGATTGTTTTTGAATTTCTTCAAACCCAATTAGAGAACCATCTTTGTAGCTCTTTAACTGGGTCTGAATTATATACTAAGCAATTACAGAATATGCAAATGCAACTAAGCTGATAACAGCAACAAAATCAAAAATACCTAACATTTGAATTGGGTTTAGTTTTGAGAACATCTTGGCTCCTTTAAAATAATTTCGGAATTATATATAACTATAGCTTAAAATATAATAAAATATAACATAATTAGAAATAAATTTAAAAAAGTGTAACAATTTTACACCTTTGTTTCACATGAAATTAAATTTTTGAATAAAATATTTCATCTAGGGTTAAGGCTATATTTACAATTTGTTTATAGATATGATAAAAAAAGAGTTATGGAAAAAAATTAATTTTTTCCATAACCTTCAGGATTATTTCCTTCCGTGTGTCAGTTATTAAGGGAAAAGAACATCAAGCTTTGTACTTTGCCCCTGTTTGACACTTTTATAGACATTTTTAAGAGGCTTTACATGTCCTTCTCTGCCATATATATAGCTTTGCTCATCAACTATCACTTTGTATGCCTTATCAAGCATCAAAGCCCTTTTAGTGCTTGGCAATAATAGATATGAAATATCATCCTTAAGTCTTTCAAAAGCTTTTTTCTTGGGCTTAAAATCTTTTGTAAAAAACTTCTGTAATACTTCACTGTTATCTCTAAACTCATCACCGCTTCTGTTATGCAAAAGATAATTTTTATATTCATTATCTTTATCAGCTATTTTAAGAGACGCATTTCCCATCCATTTCCATCCAAATGCTCTTGGAAAAGCAAAAGTAGTATCGGTTGTAGCACCAATACCGCTATGACACCCTATGCAATAAAGTGTCTCTTCATAATTTTGAGGTCTTAATTCACCTTTTTTATCCTCTATGAAACCTTGATAAAACCAACCTTTGGTATATAAGCCTTTCTCGGCATTTCCAACTCTAAAAACTTCAAGCTCATCAGGATTATCGATAGTTTCTTGTGCATCTTTGCCTGCTTGAAATTTTAAATCAGAGTAGTTAAGATAACTAACTTTTTTTGCATATCTTAACTCTTTCATCCTGTTTGCCATACTGGCTTTTGAATTTTTTATATCAATATAT
>JALUMJ010000001.1:2067-4858 GCA_027040375.1 Campylobacteraceae bacterium | reverse complement strand
TTACTACAGCTTCAAGCTATTTGTTACCTCCTAGCCTGTGTAGTTTGGTTCCAGACTGATGGTTAATCTTTATCTGGGCTGGATTGTCCAGCTTGATTGCCTTAGCTTTGCTTGGCACACTCATTTATAACCTTTTTTGTCTATACTATACTCTTCTTTGATATTAAAAAGCTTTTTTCAAAAATTCAGCTTTTAGATATATCTTAGTGCCATTTACTCTACCCTCAATATGACCTTCAACATCACTTGGAATTGATATGTTTTTAACGCTAGTTCCTCTTTTTGCAGTAAAACCTGCCCCTTTTACCTCTAAATCTTTCATTATTACGACACTATCGCCAGCTTTTAGTGTTACTCCGTTTGCATCTTTAACTATTACCTCATCACTGCTTGACATGCCAGATTCTGCCCATTTTTTCTCATCATCTTCAAGATACATAATATCAAGTAAATCTTGACGGCCAAGCTTGTTCAGTAATCTAAAAGCCATCACCTTAACCGCTGAAGTTTCGCTCCACATACTATCATTTAAACAATTCCAATGCGCTTCATCCATGCTATCAGGATTTTCTATCTGTTGCTTACATGTAGAGCATATTAAAATTGATTTATCTACACTTTCATCTGATGGAGCCACTTCTAAAATGCTTAGCTCTTCATCGCTTCCACACAATTCACAAACACCACCACTTCTTTTTTCTAATTCTTTTTGAATACTCATTAATTCTATCCTCAAATATTTTATGAAGTTACATTTTAGCAAAAAATAGCAAAAAATTTGATAAGAAGATGATAAAGGTAATTTTTAGGCATAAAAAAAGCGTCCGAGGTGGGCATCTCGGACGCTGATTTTAAAAAATATATTCGTTTTCTAAAAAGGAGGGTTATGTCTTGGTAATGAAAGTATAGGATTAAAGCCTAAACAAATAGTAACCTACTATAAACACAAAGTAAATAAAAGCATTAAGATTGAAATTTATACAATATGCAAAATTTAAAAAGTAATTGAAATCTAAAAATAGTAGAAAAAAGGATATATATAGTCATAAAAAAGACATAAAGAGTTCAAAACCCCCTAAAGTAGGCTAATTAAATGGCGGACAGGGAGGGATTCGAACCCTCGGTACCGTTACCAGTACGCATCCTTAGCAGGGATGTGGTTTCAGCCAACTCACCCACCTATCCAGCCTTATAAAAAGTAGGATGAAATTATACCATTTGATGCTTTCAAGTGGCTTAAATTGGTTATTCTAAGACCCAAATAGAGAAATTTTTGCCTTTTATCTTGCTATCTTTTAGTAAATTGTATGCATTTTGTATTTCATTTTTTTCTATTGCTACATAACTTTGTCTATCAAATATATCTATTTTTCCTATAGATGGGCCTGGTATCTTTGCATCTTTTGTTATCGCTCCCAATATATCTCCGGCTCGAATTTTATTTTTCTTTCCACCTTCTATGACAAGTGTAACATTTTTAGGTGTCATCGAGAAATTTTTATCAATTTTTAGGCTTTTTGTATTTTCAAATATTTGGCTATCATCTTTATATTCGCTTATTCTATCAATCTCATCTTCATCAAACATAGTGACTGCTATGCCTTCTTGCCCTGCTCTTGCAGTTCGTCCTATTCTATGTGTGTATGTCTCTTTTGAGTTTGGCAAATCATAGTTAACAACCATAGACAACTCTTTTATATCCAAACCTCTTGCTGCCACATCAGTTGCCACTAAAATACAGCAGCTTTTATTCATAAATTGCACCAATACATCAACTCTCTCATACTGTTCCAAGTCACCATTAATCGCCAATGCATCTATATTTTTATTTCTCAACTCTTTTGCGATTTCATTGGTTTGTATCTTTGTATTACAAAATACAATCACATTTGTTGGCTTGTATTTGCCTAGTATTTTCACCAAAGTTTGCAATTTTTGTCTTGAAGGAGTCTCATAAAAGTATTGACTTACTTTGTTTGCACTCTCTTTTGTGATTGTTTTTATATTGATAGGGTTGTTTTGAATTGAGTGAGCCAAATCTTCTATCTCATCAGGAAAAGTGGCAGAAAACAGTAGCGTTTGCCTTTGTTTAGGAACATACGATATAACCTTTTGTATCTCCTCCACAAAACCCATATCCAACATTCTATCCGCTTCATCTAGCACCAATGTTTTTGTATTTTCTAGATTTAAAGAACCCTTATTTAGATGCCCAAGCAATCTTCCTGGAGTTCCTATGACTATATGAGCTCCATGTCTAAGCGAACCCAATTGCGGACCAAAGGCTACGCCTCCGCAAAGTGTTAACACTTTTATATTATGCTGAAATTTTGCTATATTTCTAATCTCACTAGCCACTTGTTCGGCAAGTTCTCTTGTGGGACAAATTACGAGTGATTGGATTCTAAAGTTTTTGACATTTAGTTTCGCAAGCAATCCTATACCAAATGCCGCAGTTTTTCCACTGCCTGTTTTTGCTTGAGCCACAACATCCTTGCCTTCTAAGATATAAGGCAAACTTTGTGCTTGCACTGGTGTCATCTCATCAAACCCAAGAGCGCCTAGTGTTTTTAGCATAGCTTCGGGTAAAGCTAGCTTGGCAAAATCATTCCCTTTAGACATCCAAAATCTTTTGCACTCGTCCTACTTGTCCATCCATCAATCTTACTTTTATGCCATGAGGGTGTTTTGGAGATTTTGTGAGGATATCTCGCACGATACCCTCAGTCAAAATCCCACTTCTTTGGTCTTGCTTTAAAACTATAGCAACACTCAAACCACTTTTTATATT
>JALUMJ010000001.1:0-1967 GCA_027040375.1 Campylobacteraceae bacterium | reverse complement strand
TTTATATTAACTTTTACATCTTTTATGTTGTACTGATTAAATATGATTTTTTCTATCTTTGTTTTTGCGTCAAAAGATATAGCCTGAAGCATTTTTTTAGCAGGATTGAAGCCTATATTGTCAACTGCTACATTTATATTTTTGATTTGTGCTTTTGTCTTCGCTTTTAAATCTTCAAAAGTCACATTCGCATTTTTAATCCTCACCTCTTTTATATCAACTGTAGGCAATTTTGCTTTTTCTTCTTTTGCTCCAGCCTCTTTCTTTTGCGATTTCTTCTGAACTTTTGATTTTTTATTCGCTACTTCAAAGTTAAACTTTCCATTTTTAAGTTTTTTTATGTCCAAACTTAGCTTGTTTAAAACTATGTATTTTACTTTTACTTTTTTGCTAAGCAAAGGCATAACTTCAACAGCAACGCTCAAGTTTTGCATCTTGAAAAATTGTTGATTACTTTTAATCTCAGGATTGCTAAGTGTAACATTTGAGATACTAATACCCACAGGCGAAAAAGATACTCCGATCTTTCCATTTATCTTCATTTCGTAGCCTGAGTTGTCTTTTACGGCTTTTTCGATTTGCGGTTTGTATTTATTTAAATCTGCCATAGATACAGCTATAACCAAACCTATGATAACTAAACCAAAAAGTGCTACTATGCCTATCAATATTTTTTTCATATCTCAATCCTTTGTATGATTTTCTCTACTACCCCAAGAGGGTCATCTGAGTTGTATATTGGTCTTCCGACTACTATGATATTTGATTTTTCACTATTTGCAAACTCTATGCTTGCTACTCTTTTCTGGTCATCTTTTCTATCAACATCAACTTTGATACCAGGAGTTAAAGTGATAAAATTTTCATCTGTATTTACTTTTATAAGGCTGCTCTCATAAGCAGAGCAAACAACGCCATTTAACCCACTTTTATATGCATCTTTTGCAAAATCTATAGCTTTTTTTTCTATAGACTCATTATAAATATTTTTAAAATTCTCTTCATCAAAAGAAGTAAGGGCGGTAACTGCCAAAACCAATGGAGCATCTTTAACACCACTAAGTCTTTGCATTACTTTACTCATAGCTAATTTTCCGCTACTTGCGTGAACATTGAACATATCAATTCCAAGATTTGCCATAGATTCTGCGGCGTCTGCCATCGTATTTGGTATGTCATAAATCTTCAAATCTAAAAATATTTTAAATTTTGGGTTTATCTGCTTTATCTCTTTTATGAGTTTTTCACCATCTCTTATAAACGAACGAAGCCCTACTTTTAACCAAATATTTTTATCTTTTAGCGTAGTTGCTAGCTCCAAGTTTGACCTTGTCGTTGGCAAATCAAGCGCTACACAAAGTTCCATCTTAGGTTGTCTTCTTTTTAGTAATCGCATCCAAAACACCATTTATAAATCTAGGGCTAGTTTCGTTGCATAATTTTTTTGCCAATTCTATAGCTTCGTTTATAATCACAGCGCTATCGAGTTTGGTATAGTTAAGCTCATACGCTCCAAGCCTCAAAATTGCTCGCTCGACATTGCCAATCTTGTCCAAATTCCACTCTTTTAAATGCTCATCTATCGACAAATCTATATCTTTTATATTTTCTTTGATACCATTATATAAATCCAATGCAAAATCTTTTTGTTTATTTCGTATCTTTTTCTCTTCAAAAATTTCATCTGCAAAGTTATCTATGTGGTCGTTACCAATATCACTAGCATACAACAAACCAACGATGCTCTCTCTTACTTGATGTCTAGTTGCCAAAAAAAATCCTTATAAATTTTTATATAAACTTATCATTTCGATAAGTCCAGTCATAACTTCAAAGCCTTTATTGCCAGATTTGCTTCCAGCTCGCTCTATTGCTTGTTCTATCGTATCAGTTGTCAAAACCCCAAAAGTCACTGGTTTTTGGTGTTTCAATGCCATATTTGCTATGCCTTTTGTAGCTTCAGCAGA